>JAMPBF010000193.1 GCA_023666805.1 Bacillota bacterium | reverse complement strand
CGAGGCTCTCTCCGGCGACGCTGTTGTAACGGAAGCTCCCGCAGCGACCGAAGCAGCCTCCACACCCGCTGAAAGCGGCGACAAGAACCAGGCTACTGGCGTTGTACTCGCTGTTATCCCTGCTATGATCGCAGCCGCAGGCGTTGTAATCTCCAAGAAGAGAAAGTAATCACTTTCAAAACAGGGATTTTTTTAGCTCATGTTTATGACGGAGATATAAATTATCACCTCATAATTTTAATGCAATAAGGGATTGCCCCCGTAAGCCAAAAGCTTACGGGGGCAGTTTTCATGTCAGAACGGGTTCCGCCTGCCGTCCCTCCAGCGCCCTTTGAAGAGCCTCGGGTATCCTCCCGAAATCCCCTACAACGGAGGTGGGCTTCTTCTCAAAATCGTCCTGCCTTAAGGGCACAAAATAATAATTCCTTAAATTCATCAGCGCCCCTATATTCTTTGCCGACCCCGACAGAGCGTCGTTGGTGGCAACGTTTACCACAACGGGCTTTCCGCCTCTCAGGTGGCTTTTCACCGCCATGGTGACGGGCGTGTCGGTAATGGACATGGCAAGCTTCGCCAGCGTATTCCCCGTGCAGTTGGGCAGCAGCATAATATCCGTCATATTCTTGGGGCCGATAGGCTCTGCGTCCTCAATGGTGATTATTGCCTTTTTTCCCGACAGCTCCTCAAATAATGCCAAATTATCCTTCGCCTTTCCGAAGCGGGTGGAAAGAGAGGCGGCGTTAAAGCTCATTACGGGGATTATATCGGCGCCCAAGTCTCTAAGCTGCCTTACTGCCTCGAAGGTCTTTTTAAAAGTACAAAAAGAGCCGCATACCGCAACTCCCACCCTTATTCCCTCAAACCGAGCCGTCATTTTTCTCCCCCTCTCCTGCAAAAGCAAGCATATTTTCAATGGTTTTTCCGATTATCCGTCCTGCGGTCACGGGAGCGGTCCTGCCGGGCAGAGACAGAGCCCATATTACCTTTACCCCTGCGTTTGCCGCCGTTTCCATATCCCCCACGCCCGATCGGGAAGCAAGGTCGATCAGCAGGCAGTCCTTTTGCAGCAGCTTCAGGCGCTCTTTGTCAAATATAGGGGCGGGAACGGTGTTTATTACGACCTGCATTTCGGGCAGGATCTCCTCCATGCTGTCCGTGGACACCGCCCGACAGCCCATGCCCCTTGCCTTCGCCTGCTGCGGAAAGCCTCTTGCGGCGGCGGTAACGTCTGCGCCCAAAGCGATCAGCATTCTTGCCATAACCTCGCCGATCCTGCCAAAGCCCGTTATCAAGGCTTTAACGCCGAAAACCGTAACGGGCAGCTCCCGCAAAACTATCTCCAAAGCGCCCTCGGCGGTGGGCACGGCGTTCATAAGCTGTAATTCCTCCCGCTGAAAGTAGTTCACCAGCTTGAAATTATTCTCGGCGCAGACCTTCTCCAAGGCGGGACAGCTTTTGCTTGTAAATACCGTGCCCCCCTCCTTAACAGCGGCTTTAAGTATTCCGAAATCGGGTTTTTCCCCATTGCGGTAGGGCATGTTTATGTGCTGCATATCGGCGGTGACGGGCAGGGGCAGCACTGCACAGTCACAGGGAAAAATCGCCTCCGTCTTAGGCACGGGAAGCTCCTCTACGGTATCAAAGCCGTACAACAGACATTCCCGCCCTTTATTTAAATATTCGGCGGCGTAAAGCATACGCAGATCCCCGCCCAAAAATAAAAATTTTTTCATATTTTGTCCTTTCACAGTTAAGTTTTTGTTTTTTTGTCCGATATTAATTATATAGTGTTATTTTGCTTTCGCTTTAAAAGACAAACAAAGCCTATCTTTTAAACAGCAATCAGTATTATATTTTATGTCGATCAACGTTTTTTGCTATCAATAATGCAAAAGGAGAAAAAGAAATGCAGATTGTAAAGTTTTCGTATTTTGACGATTTTCATTGCACGGGTCCCGAATGTCTTGATTCCTGCTGCAAAGGCTGGAGTATTCTTTTAACGAAAAAGGAATATTTGGACTGTAAAAAAACAGACTTTAGCCCAAAGGTAAAATCCGTTATGGAAAATGCTTTTTTCCGTGTAAGGGACAAAAATCTGCAAAACGAGTACTACTATGTGGGAATGAAGCTGAACGAAAAGGATGAATGTCCGTTTTTGGACAGCGACTGCCTTTGCATGATACAAAAGGAGAAGGGCGAGGAGGCGCTGTCCTTTACTTGCTCCGTATTTCCCCGCCTGATCGCCGCCGTGGGGGACGAGGCTTGCATTTGCGCCTGCTCGGCTACCTGCTCCCACGTTGTGGAAATGCTGATGCAGCACCCCGAGGGCTTGGAGCTGGTGGAAGAAGAATACGACGGAAGCAATCCTTATTTGAACAGGAAAATGTATTCTTCAGCTTCAACCTTTAAGGATTGGGAAGGCTATCCTTATTACTGGGTAATAAAAAACGCACAGATAGACATTTTGCAGAACCGCAGCTTTACGATACCCGAAAGAATGTTGATATTGGGCTTTTTCTGCCAAAAGGCAAACGATTATATCAACAAAAAAGAGGGAGATAAAATAGCGGGACTGGCGAATATGCTTTTGGACAACGAGATGTGCAGAGAAATCGCCAACTCTCTGAAAGCGCCTCAGTCGGATCAAAGCGCAGCCACAAAATCCGTCGATATTATTTACAAAATGAAGAATTCTTCAAGACGGGTCAGCGACGCCAGCACAAGACTTATCAACGACTTTGACGCTTTGGCTAAAAGCATAGATTTAAGTTCAGGTATGACCGACGGAGCCATCAGCATGAAATTCAACTATGATAAATACGTGCAAAATGTCAGTGTTTATCGCAATATCGAAAACAGCCGACCCTACATAATAGAAAATCTGCTGGTGAATTTGGTCTTTATGCAAGCTCCCGACAAGGGGATCTGGTTCAACTATTTTACCACCGTTATATTCTACAATTCCTTAAAGCTGTGCATACCCGCCTTGTTAGGCGAAAACCGGACGGACAGAGATTTGGCGCTGGCTATCTCGAGAGCCTCAAAAATGGTGCTTAATACCCGCATTGCGGACAGGGGCGTTTTGATGAGCTTTGTGGATCATCAGTCCTACACCCTGCCTCACGCCGCCTTTTTGATAAGCTGAGATTTTGCCCTTGACAAATCGGGGGTAAAAGTGTATAATAATAAAAAAGAGGGCGACAGGCAGTGTTGCTCCCGTATTGGTTAAAGAAAATAACTGCCTACGGTTGCAAGCGTGAAGGCAGTTATTTTTTATTGCTCTTAAAAAAGTTAAGAGCAAGGAGCAGTACGGTAACAACTTCGCACAAAAGTGACAAAAGCTGAATTATATCATTTAATGTTATGTACAATTCCTCACCCCCTTTCGCAGCTTAACGCCGGTGGGAGCTTTATTAACACCGCCTATCGCCTATCCCCTCTTAAAAAGGGTGAGGTTATCCGAAAGGATTTCCTCACCTTTTATTATAACAATATGCAGATAAAAAGTCAAATTTTGTTAAAATATTTGCCCTTGACAAATCAAGAGAGAAAGTGTATAATAATAAAAAAGAGGGCGACAGGCAGTGTTGCTCCCGTATATTAGTTAAAATAACTGCTTTACGCTTGCAACATAGAGGCAGTTATTTTTTATTGCTCTTAAAAAAGTTAAGAGCAAGGAGCAGTACGGTAACAACTTCGCACAAAAGTGACAAAAGCTGAATTATATCATTTAATGTTATGTACAATTCCTCACCCCCTTTCGCAGCTTAACGCCGGTGGGAGCTTTATTAACACCGCCTATCGCCTATCCCCTCTTAAAAAGGGTGAGGTTATCCGAAAGGATTTCCTCACCTTTTATTATACTTATTTTTCTGTGTTTGTCAAACAATAAATACCGTTATTCCTTACCAATCTATAATGCTGTCCACGATCTCCCTTTGCTCGGTAGCCGTCTTTCTTAAATATATGCGGGTCGTTTCTATGCTTTCATGCCCCATAAGATCCGCCAAAAAAGCAATATCGTTGCAGCGGGCAAGAAAGCTTTTGGCAAAGCGGTGACGGAAGGAATGAGGGTACACCACCGCAGGGTCTATGCTGTAGCGAGCCGCAAGTATTTTCAGCTGCCTCGCCAATCCTCTTGCGGTGATCCGCTCCCCGTATCGGTTGAGAAAGATAAAGCCGCTGTCCATTTCGTTTTCCTTAAACCACTCCAACGCCTCCTGCCTGAGAGATTTGGGGATATATATCCGTCTTAGCTTGCCGCCCTTGGAGTACATGTCCAAATAGCCTATTTTCACATGCTCCACCTTAATGCGGATAAGCTCGCTTACTCTTGCGCCGGTGGCTGCCATAAAGCGGATTGCGAAATACCAAAACATTTCATTATCGCTTTTAAGACAGGTTTTGAAATATTCGTAATCCGCCTCGCTGATAACATTTTCAAGAAAGCTTTTTTGCTGAACCTTTACAAATGACTGCTTCCATTTTTCCTTGCCGATACTTTCCAAATAAGAGTTGAGCGCCCGTATTCTGAGATTTACGGTTTGAGGCTTGTAGCGCTCTATGAGGCTTGCCTTATACGCCCTCATGTTTTTAAGGCTTACCTCGCCGTAGCTGCGGTTGAATTGCTTAAGTGCGGTAATGTAAGCCCGAATCGTGTTTTCCGAGAGATTTTGTTCCCTCAAATGTCTTTCAAATTTGTCGATCATAGAGAAAGACCCCCTTTCGCTTTAATTATAGCACATTTTCGCCGCATTTAAGCATTTTTGTCGAAAAAAGAACCCCGCCGAAGCGAGGTTCTTTTATTACTTTAGGTTGTACTAAAATCACTAAGCAATTAGCCGAGCAGCTGAAGAA
>JAMPBF010000192.1 GCA_023666805.1 Bacillota bacterium | reverse complement strand
TTTTGCGGCAGGGCATTTAAAAAATGGATTTATCCATTTTTTAAATGGTTATTAGTATTATAAGCTCAATTCCGGCTCGGCATGGGTGTGTGCTACGGAGTATTTTTTGTCCTGAGCACGGGCGTTCCGCCTTGCAAGCCGAACCGATCTCAATTCTTAAAAATTTCTGAAAAGTAAAAACCTTTCTTGACTTAACCGTCCAATATGTGTATAATAATTAGAAGATAAATTTTTAAACGGATATAAGGAAGGAAAGTAAATTGGCAAAGAAAAAAAAGACAAGCGGGCTGTCAATCGCAATTGTGGCTTTAAATATAGTTATAGTGGGCATAATCATTCTGCTCATAGTTCTCGTATATATGCACATGAAGGATGATTCCGGCTCCGGCAGAGGCGAAACCACCACCGCACCCGTCACCCTGCCCACCGGGGAAGCCTCCGACAGCGGCACTGCCGCCCCCGACGGAAGCGGCACCAATACCGCCGTCGGCACGGAGGAAAACGGTTCTCAAACCGATAATACCGATGCCCCCGACGAAACCGTCTTTGATCCGACTGCGATCATGGTCTATACGCAGGAGTTTTTCGCCGACGATCTGTTTATCGGCGACAGCATTTCCACGGGCTTATACTTATATGATTATTTGGAAAAGGACAACGTTTTTGCGGAGGTGGGCTTGAATCCCGAATCCGCTCTTACCAAGCAGATAGACGGCGTAACCTGCATAGATAAGGCAAACGACATGAACCCCAAGCGCATTTACATCATGCTGGGCTCTAACGGTTTGGCGTTTATGGACGGTCAGTATATGGCGAGCAAGCTGGTTGAGCTTATCGCCGAGCTGGAAATGGCGTGTCCCACCGCCAAGATCTGCGTGATCTCCATTCCTCCCGTCAGCAAAGCTCACGACAGCGAGGGAAACGAAACCATGGAAAAGGTGAACACCTACAATGCAGCCTTAAAATCGATCTGCGACGAGGGCGGGTATGCATTTGTGGATATTTGTACACTGTTCAAGGACAGTGAAGGCTTCTTTGCAGACAAGTATGTCGAAGCCGACGGACTGCATTTTCAAGGCAACACCTATAGCGTAATGCTGGGCTATATTCAGAAGGTAATATCGGAAAACGAATAAAAAGAAAGGAAAACTAAAATGAACATTAAAAAACTTTTGGCGGCAGCCTTGCTTCCTGCGATCCTTATCGTCTCGGCTGCGTGCAGCGGCGGCAGCGGTGAAGAAAAAACCGCCGACATTGCCCCCTCGGAGGTGGTAAAGGCGGTTTTGGACGAGGTGCCTATCGACTCGGGAGTCGAAAAGGGCAAATCCGAAGCGGGCAGCTATTACAGCGGCTTGGATACCGACACGGTAGAGGATGCCGCCTTTGCACTGTGCGGCTCGGCAGCCCGCCCCGACGAGCTTGCGGTCATCAAGTGCAAATCCGCAGAGGACGCCGAGGCAGCCAAGGAGGCGCTTCAATTAAGGCTGGATTCCCAAAAGGAGCTGTACGAGACCTACACCCCCGATGAAATGTACAAGCTGGAGGGAGCGATAATATATTCCAAGGGCAAGTACGCAATATTTATCGCCCTTTCGGACAATGATAAGGCAAAATCCGTTGTTGAGGAAAAATTATCGGCATAAAAAGCGGTCCTTGCAAAATTTATGAGCGGGCTTTCGCACAATATCTTGAGAGAAAGCCCAAAGGAGGCTTATGTTAGGAGAAAGCGCAATAATAACCGCACTGCTGCTTATTTTGATATTGGCTCTCGTGCGGTCAAAAAGAAGAAATTGGGCGGCGGCTACTCTGCCTCTTATGCTTGTGCCTGCCGTAAACTGCCTGATAAAGCCTATATGCGATATGATAAACACCGATTTCACCTTTGAAATATCGGTTTGGGTATTGCTGATTGCGGTGATGGTGTCCTGCGTATGGGTGGGATTTCTCACCGCCACCTTGCTGAACCGACGCAAAACAAGGGCGTTTTATATGATAGGCTGCGTGCTGTTTAATTTTATTTTGGCGGGGGCATTTGTGTTTGATTATTACAAAAGCTTCGGACTTTTGGGGTAATATGTGACCGATGACAAACCTCTTGAAAGCATAGAACGCTTTCAAGAGGTTTTTTTCGGTCGGTTGTTCGGCTGAACGCCGCAAATCTGCTTCCACAAAGGAACTTGTCTAAATTCTACAAAATTTCCCCAAAGATTTTGTAAAAAACAATATTTCCCTGTTTTGCGTCTCAAAAACCTTGCTATGAGTTATATTGGGTGAAATCAGCCAAATTTTTTAAATATCCTTATGCAAAAATTTATATTGACAAACCAAATAAAACGCAATATAATATATATATTGCCGTCCCAAAACACAATATATTGTGCAGGGTGCGGCAAAAAAGAAATTCGGACAATTAACAAGCGGAGGAAGCTCAATGATAACCAAAATTCAAAAGCGCGACGGAAGAACTGTGCCCTTTAGTTTAGACAAGATCACGGAGGCCATATATAAGGCAGCCATTGCGGTGGGCGGAAGCGATCATCAGTCGGCGGAGGCTCTGGCGGAAAAGGTCTGCGAAATGCTGGAAAAGCAAAATTTCAGCAGCGCAAATCCCCCCTCGGTGGAGCAGGTACAGGACGCAGTGGAAAAGGTACTGGTGGAAAACGGTCACGCAAGGACCGCCAAGGCGTATATACTTTACCGCGCCGACAGGACCCGTATCCGCGAGATGAACACCGGGCTTATGAAGATATACGAGGACTTGACCTTTAAGCCCGCCATAGAAAGCGATATGAAGCGGGAAAACGCAAACATAGACGGCGACACCGCCATGGGCACCATGCTGAAATACGGCTCCGAGGGCGCTAAGCAGTTCAACGAGATGTATGTTCTTCCTCCCGAGCAGTCCAAGGCTCATATTGACGGCGATATTCACATTCACGATCTGGACTTTTTCACCCTGACCACCACCTGCTGCCAGATCGACCTTATAAAGCTTTTCAAAAACGGCTTTTCCACAGGTCACGGCATACTCAGAGAGCCCAACAATATCGGCAGCTACTCCGCTTTGGCATGCATAGCGATACAGAGCAACCAAAACGACCAGCACGGCGGTCAGTCTATCCCCAATTTCGACTACGCAATGGCGGAGGGCGTTAAAAAGACCTACAAGCAGCTTTACAGAAAAAACGTCATCAGAGGCGTAGGCTTTGAAATGGGCAGAACCGATCCGGAGGAGATCGAAAAGTCTGTAAATTCCTATAACGACAAGCTGGCGGAGGAGGGGCTGATCCCCGAGCTTTCCGACAAAAACGGCTTCTACATAAAGGAAAGACCCTTCTTGACGGAGATCGTCGGCGACGAAAAGACTGCCGCAAACATTCAAGAGCTGGCAAAAAAGCTCACCTTCAAGGAAACCGACAGAGCCACCTATCAGGCTATGGAGGCTCTTGTACATAACTTAAACACCATGAACAGCCGCGCAGGCGCACAGACCCCCTTCAGCTCCATTAACTACGGCACCGATACCAGCATTGAGGGTCAAATGGTGATCAAGAACATTCTTTTGGCTGAGGAAGCGGGTCTCGGCAACGGTGAGACCCCTATTTTCCCCATTCATATCTTTAAGGTAAAGGAGGGGATCAACTACAACGAGGGCGACCCCAACTACAACCTGTTCAAGCTGGCGTGTCGGGTAAGCGCAAAGCGCCTGTTCCCCAACTTCTCC
Organism: Bacillota bacterium; assembly: GCA_023666805.1. Lineage (GTDB taxonomy): Bacteria > Bacillota > Clostridia > Oscillospirales > Ruminococcaceae > Ruminiclostridium_E. Next base: position 1,137 of record JAMPBF010000192.1, on the reverse strand, counting down.
TTTATCGACGCACCGTATAATCTCCAGTATTACAAGCCCGGCGACTACAACACAGAGATCGCCTACATGGGCTGCCGCACCCGAGTTATCGGCAACGTTTACGACCCCTCGAGAGAGATCGTGACGGGAAGAGGAAATTTAAGCTTTACCTCCGTGAATTTGCCCCGTCTTGCCATTCTTGCGGAGCATGACACAGTAAAATTCTTCGAGCTGCTGGAGGACAGAATGAACTTGGTAGTGGATCAGCTTAAATACCGCTACAAGATCCAAGCGCAGAAAAAGGTCAAAAACTATCCCTTCCTTATGGGACAGGGAGTATGGATCGACTCGGATAAGCTGGGCGTTGACGACAGCGTGGAGGAGATCTTAAAGCACGGCACGCTTTCCATGGGCTTTATAGGACTTGCCGAGTGCCTAAAGGCTCTTATCGGCAAGCACCACGGAGAAAGCCCCGAGGCTCAGGAGCTGGGTCTTAGGATCATTACCAGAATGAGACAGAGAATGGACGAGGAGAGTAAAAAAACGGGCATGAACTTCTCCCTGCTGGCGACCCCCGCCGAGGGACTTTCGGGCACCTTTATCAGAAAGGATCAAAAGCGCTTCGGAAGGATAGAGGGGATTACCGACAGGGAATATTACACCAACTCCTTCCACATTCCCGTATATCACAAGATCGACGCATTTTCCAAGATAAAGCTTGAAGCCCCCTACCACGCCCTCACCAATGCGGGACATATCAGCTATATCGAGCTGGACGGCGACCCTCTGCAAAACCTTGAAGCCTTTGAGCAGGTCATTCGCTGCATGAAGGAATCGGGGGTAGGCTACGGCTCTATCAATCACCCGGTGGACCGCGATTCCGTATGCGGCTATACCGGCATAATCGGCGACATCTGCCCCAAATGCGGCCGTCGGGAGGAGGAGCATGCGGTAACCAAGGAAAGGGTGCAGAGAATTATCCCCGACAGCGGCAAATAACCTATATAATACTAATTCCTGTTTAAAATATAGACTTCGTCTATATTTTAAAGCCGACTTTCAGTCGGCAGCCAAAATCTTCGATTTTGGCGGAATCAGTATTGAACTTTGTTTTCGGCGGCTATCGCCGCAGGAAGCGGCGGTATCTGCGCAAAGCGA
>JAMPBF010000191.1 GCA_023666805.1 Bacillota bacterium | reverse complement strand
CGGCGACTTTAAAAGATAGACTTTGTCTATCTTTTAAAGCGGAAACAGTATAAGAAAAACAAGAGACGGTTACGTCGGGAAAATCCTCAATTTGTTCTGCACACATATTCGGATCTATAACGGCGTGTTTATTGGGATCAAATTCTTCTAATATCATAAAAAGCCTTTCCATATTAAAAAAAGCCGCACTTGTTTTTTCAGGTGCGGCTTTTTTAATTATAATTGAATTACTGTTTATTCAGCGGGCTTATAGTAATCGATAAGACCTACCAAATCATCATAACGCTTCTTGGAGTTAGCGACTGCCTTATCAAAGAGAACGGCAGCCTTTTCGGGATTCTGACGGGCGAGGGAGTTATAGCGAACCTCTCTCATCATAAATGCCTTATAATCTCCTGTGGGAGCCTTGCAATCCAAGCTGAAAGGATTCTTGCCCTCTGCTGCGAGAGCGGGATTAAATCTGAAGATGTTCCAGTAACCTGCTTCAACAGCTTCCTTTTCAACCTGCTGTGCAATTGCCAAGCCGCCCTTGATACCGTGATTGATACAAGGAGCATAGCAGATGATCAGGGAAGGACCGTCATAAGCTTCCGCTTCCAGAATTGCCTTTAAGCATTGGTTCTTGTCTGCGCCCAAGGAAACCTGAGCAACGTATACATAACCGTACTTCATTGCAATTCCCGCAAGATCCTTATTTTTAATATCCTTACCGCCTGCGGCAAACTGTGCGATAGCGCCGATAGGAGTTGCCTTGGAAGCCTGACCGCCTGTGTTGGAGTAAACCTCGGTGTCAAATACCATTACATTTACATTCTTACCGCTGGCAAGCACATGGTCAACACCGCCGTAACCGATGTCGTAAGCCCAGCCGTCGCCGCCGAAGATCCAGTTGGATTTCTTGGAGAGATAATCCTTAAGCTTAAGAACCTCGGTCTTATCCTCATTGTCACAGCTGCAAGCTTCGAGAGCAGCAACCAATTCCTTGGTAGCCTTAGCATTTGCAGCGCCGTCGTTAGCGGTTTCAAAGTACTTTGCGATCTTTTCCTTTACCTCGGGTTTATCAGCTTTTTCGTCAAGCGCCTTCAAATGAGCCTGTGCTCTTGCTCTCAGCGTATCTTGTGCAAGGAACATGCCAAAACCGAACTCTGCATTGTCCTCGAACAAGGAGTTGCCCCATGCGGGACCCTTGCCCTCGGCGTTAACGGTGTAAGGAGTTGAGGGTGCGGAACCGCCCCAAATCGAAGAGCAGCCCGTTGCGTTCGCAATGTACATTCTGTCGCCAAAGAGCTGTGTAACAAGCTTAGCATAAGGAGTTTCACCACAACCCGCACATGCGCCGGAGAACTCAAGGAGGGGCTGCTTGAACTGGCTGCCCTTGACAGTGTTTTCCTTAAACTTTTCAAGTACTTCGGGCTTGGACTGGAGCTTATGAGCATAGTCAAAGCCTTCCTGCTCAGCCATCTGGCTGTCCAAAGGCTTCATAGCAAGCGCCTTGGTCTTAGCGGGACAGGTATTAACACAAGCGCCGCAGCCTGTGCAGTCCAAAACGGAAATGGCCATTGTATATTTGTAGCCTGCCATGCCTGTTGCATCTTTGGTCTTCATGGAAGCGGGACCCTTAGCAGCTTCGTCTTCTGTCATAATAACAGGACGAATTACGGCGTGAGGACAAACAACAGAGCACTGGTTGCACTGGATACAGTTTTCGGGGATCCACTCGGGAACGTCAACAGCAATACCGCGCTTTTCAAACGCAGCAGAACCCTGCGGGAATGTGCCGTCGGGCATTGATGTAAAGGTGGAAACGGGAAGCTCGTCGCCTCTCTGAGCGTTGCAGGGAGTTTGAATATTGTTGATGAACGCTTCAAGATCCTTTCTGTCGCTTACAGCCTTATGTACGGGGAGTGTGCCTTCACAGTCGGCCCAAGCGGCGGGAACGTCAACCTTGATAACCTCGCCTGCACCTCTTTCGATAGCGGCGTAGTTCATATTAACAATGTCGTCGCCCTTCTTGGCAAATGACTTATAAGCTGCCTTCTTCATGTAATCAATAGCCTGATCGGCAGGAATGATATTGGCGATGGAGAAGAATGCAGACTGGAGAACGGTATTGGTCTTGTTGCCCAAGCCGATTTCTTTAGCAACCTTGATGGCATTGATAATATAGAAATTGATGTTGTTTTTAGCAATGTATGCTTTTACGGGAGCAGGGAGCTTTTCGTCCAGCTCGTCAACAGACCACTGACAGTTAAGCAGGAAGCTGCCGCCGGGAATAACGTCCTGAACCATATTGTACTTGTCAATATAGCTGGGGTTATGACAGGCAACAAAGTTAGCCTTGTTTACAAAGTATGTGGACTTAATGGGGCTCTTGCCGAAACGCAGGTGAGAAATGGTTACGCCGCCGGATTTCTTGGAGTCGTAAGCAAAGTAAGCCTGCGCATACATATCGGTGTGGTCGCCGATGATCTTGATGGAGTTTTTGTTGGCGCCAACAGTACCGTCCGAACCAAGTCCCCAGAATTTGCAGCAGGTCGTTCCTTCGGGAGTGGTGTTGGGATTCTCGGTAATGGGCAGGGACAGATTGGTAACATCGTCCTCGATACCGATAGTGAAGTGAGACTTGCTTTCGTTATTGTAAACCGCAATGATCTGTGCAGGATTGCAGTCCTTTGAACCTAAACCGTAGCGGCCGCTGAATACGGGAACGTCCTGGAATTTATTTGCCTGCTTAAGAGCAGCCACAACATCAAGATAAAGAGGCTCGCCGAGTGCACCGGGTTCCTTGGTTCTGTCAAGAACGGTGATCTTTTTAACTGTAGAAGGAATAGCGTCTACAAATGCATTTACAGAGAAAGGACGGTAAAGTCTAACCTTAACCAAGCCGACCTTTTTGCCCTGTGCAAGCAGGTAGTCAATGGTTTCTTCGATTGTGTCGCAAACAGAACCCATGGCGATGATAACTTGTTCAGCGTCGGGAGCGCCGTAGTAGTTGAACAGCTTATAATCTGTGCCTATTTCCTTGTTTACCTTGTCCATATACTCGGTAACGATTTCGGGAAGAGCATTATAGTAGTTATTTGCAGCTTCCTTTGCCTGGAAGAAGATGTCGGGGTTCTGAGCAGTACCGCGGAGAGTGGGGTGTTCAGGGTTCAAGGCGCGCTTGCGGAAATCAGCCAAAGCGTCCTGATCGATCATTCCTTTAAGGGTATCATAATCCCAAACCTCAATCTTCTGAATCTCATGAGAGGTTCTGAATCCGTCAAAGAAGTGCAGGAAGGGAACTTTGCCCTTAATTGTAGCCAAATGGGCAACTGCACCCAAATCCATTACTTCCTGAGGGTTGGTGGAGCAGAGCATTGCGTAGCCTGTCTGACGGCAAGCGTAAACATCGCTGTGATCTCCGAAGATAGACAATGCATGAGTAGCAAGCGCACGCGCTGAAACGTGAATAACGCTGGGAAGCAGCTCGCCTGCGATTTTGTACATGTTGGGAATCATCAGGAGCAAGCCCTGCGAGGCAGTGTAAGTGGTAGTGAGAGCGCCTGCGGTTAAAGAACCGTGAACAGCTCCTGCTGCACCTGCTTCAGACTGCATTTCTACAACCTTAACTTCTGTTCCGAAAACGTTTTTTCTGCCCGCTGTAGCCCAAGAGTCGGTAACCTCAGCCATAACGGACGACGGGGTGATGGGGTAAATCGCAGCAACTTCGGTAAACGCATAGGAAACGTGACCGGCAGCGTTGTTACCATCCATCGTAAGCTTTTGTCTTGCCATTGGAATAATCCTCCTTCTTTTTGCATAAATCTTTCTTCGACCGCAATGCAGCCATTCTTTATGGGAAAATATCCCTATTTATGCTATCTTTAAAATTATAACACAAATTAAACGATTTGTAAACACCCAACGGTGTAATTTTTGTATAGTTTTTTTAGGTAATAGTGTAAAATAAAGGTTGTCTTTTTTACAGAAATTTCGGTTTTGTTTTTTGATATATTGCACAAATAATTTTAATAATACGTTTAAATGGTCATTTTACGGAAAAAATCCTCTTATTCATTTTCTCATAAAAAATATTTTTGTAACTATTGACATAATCAAATGCTTTGTGTATAATGTATAAGGATTTATAGGTTATAGTGTCGGTGAATGAATTTAGAAATTGTATTTGATTGATTTTATAAAATCGGGGTGTAGCGCAGTTGGTAGCGCAGGTGGTTTGGGAGCTTGGACTACGAGGAGCGGCTTGCAGAAAGGCTTTGCGTACAAAGACTTTCAATCTACAGTGTCACGGCAGTTTTGTTGTTTTGGATTTTCGGTCAAAAAACTGTTTGACCACATATTTGACCACTTTGGGAAAATTTTCGGAAAAATTTTATAAAATCGGGGTGTAGCGCAGTTGGTAGCGCGGGTGGTTTGGGACCATCAGGTCGCGTGTTCGAGCCACGTCACTCCGACCACAAACCGCATTACAAAGCCTTTTACGGGCTATGTGATGCGGTTTTGTTTTTAAGGTAGTAACGTTTTGTTACGCCCTACTCGACTACTGATTTGGTACTTGAGATGTATGCGGCAGTTGTAAAGGACGCCCTGTTTTGGGGCGGGTGTTTTTTGTTTCCGAATAAAATGACGGTACAATCTATCCCGTCATCTATTGTTATTGGGTACTCATCTGTATCCTCGGCTAAGCGGTACTTCGTGAAACACGATATACCTACAGATTCATAGCAACTGAGTCCTATGTCGGGACTCAGTTTTTAAGTTTAGGTACTCCTTGAAACACAGAGTACCTATTCTGCCAAAATTTATTGCGCCTATTCTTTGTTTACTGCGGCTCAATTTTTGACCCCGGTAACGTTTCGTTATTGAA
>JAMPBF010000190.1 GCA_023666805.1 Bacillota bacterium | reverse complement strand
AAGCCTTTATCCTTATGCCAACATCACCCTTAATCGCAAATGCCTGTTACAAATTTGCGAAGCAAATTTCTTGCGTTACATAGTAATTAGTACAATTAAAAAGAGCGGCGAACCGCTCATGTTTTAATCTTTAGATTCACCATCAATGGGTTTCGGTCTGTATTGGTCTTCTCCTGACTCAATGAACAACATAAAGTCATTGATCTGTTTTTCAGACCAACCTGCTGCTCTCAGTCCGAGGATAAACCTTGCAGTTTCTTGCATGTTCATGAAATCACCTCCAGTAATTGTATTGTAACATAAAAATGTTGTATTGTCAAATTGTATTGTTATATTTTGATTCTATTTTCTCAATCATTTTGTCAAGTCTTTTTTTCCAAAACTCTTTAAACCAATTTTTATTTCCGAACCATTTTACAAGTTGTGGACTTATTTTATAGTAGGTTTTTATGAATATTCTTCCCCAAATTGATTTTGACAGCTTATTATCTCTGTAATTTCTCAGTACCATTACATTGTGGCAGTCATACGAACCATATACGCAGGTAGCGATATAACAGCCGCTTTTTTGTTTTTTTACATTCGGATTGCTCTTTGCCAATACATCGTTTACATTCTCTTTGTCGTTTTCTTGTCTTGCAGTATGTTTTCTTTCTATCGGAAGCGATGACAGCGTTTTATTTATTTTACCCTTTATGTATTCGGTATTTACTCCATAAGAAGTCCAAAGCTTAATAATCGGTATACCTGCTTCATCGCAAATATTTTTTACTTTTTCGTCCCGTTCCTTTCTGTCGGCGGTTAGGTGAGTTTGGTCATTTATTTCTATTATTATTTTTGGTTCGTATTGTTTGGTTACTATCAAAAAATCCACATTTCTAAAAAGCTCGCTTCTGTATTTTGAATTGTCTGTTTTTTCAATAAAAGCGGCTAAATTCATTTGAGGCAGCACTATGTATCCTTCCGGCAAGGAAGAATTTATACCCTTAAAAAAATCCTTTTCACAGTCTGTCATGACTGTGTTTTTTAACTTATACAAAAATTCCTCTGTATTATTTTCGGTGCTTCTGCAAGGAGCGTCTTTATAATGCCAATTATTGCATTTTTCACACTTGATTATTAATCCTTGTTCTTTTTTCTCATTACAATTACGGCAAAGTACATATTTTCCGCTTTCTGCTCCGCAAACCTTGCATTTCATTTTATTTCTTCTCCTTGATGTTAATTACGGCTTTTTTATTATGATGTTGGTTTACATTTATACCATTTATATCTCCATAATTATTTACATATTTTTTAAAATGTACTCTATTTGTTTATTTTTGCTTCTTCCTTCTAATTCTGCAATTTTGATTATTTTTTCGTTTAGATCTTCTTCAATTATGCGGAGCGTATTTTTATGCTTTCATACCCAAAAAATCTACACGATAACAATATCACAACCGCAAGAAGGTTTTTGATACGATCCCGACAAACAGGGGTCGTATTTCCGTATTTTACCGAGACATTCCCCGTATGCAACGGAAAGTAGCGTAAAAAAATCAAATGCAAACAAATGTTGGTGGTATGGCTGTTATTTTTTTGCTATGATTGTCACATAAAATATGAGAGGCGGTTAACTATGAGCAAACAAACGGTCATATCGGCAAAGCATTTAAAAAAATCCTTCGGAAAGGGTGAAAGCGTTCAGGTCATTTATTCGGATCTGAATATCGACATTTATAAAGGGGATTTTACCGTAATAATGGGTTCGTCGGGAGCGGGCAAGTCCACTCTGATGTATTCCCTGTCGGGAATGGATAAGCCCGACGGCGGCGAGATCTGTTTTGACGGAACGGACATAACCAAGCTCAGCAGCGACAAGCTGGCGGTATTTCGCCGCAAGCAGTGCGGCTTTGTATTTCAGCAGATCTATTTGATCGATAAGATGAGCCTTATGGACAATGTAATTGCGGCGGGAGTGCTGACAAGCAAGGACAGGGAGGATATTAAAAAACGTGCGGGAGAGCTGTTTGATTTAGTAAACATTCCCGAAAAAACAAGAAGAAAAAATTCCTCTCAAATATCGGGAGGCGAGGCGCAAAGGGCGGGAATAGTCAGGGCTGTCATCAACAGTCCCAACGTGCTTTTTGCGGACGAACCCACGGGCGCTTTAAACTCCGCAAATTCGGCGGCGGTTTTGGACGTTTTTACCTCGCTCCACGATAAGGGTCAAAGCATCGTTATGGTAACTCACGATAAAAAGTCCGCCCTGCGGGGAAATCGGATCATTTATATTAAGGACGGAAAAATTTTCGGCGAATGCGATTTGGGAAAATATGAACAGGACAATACGGAAAGAACCGAAAAGCTCGATAAATTCATCAAAGAAATGGGGTGGTAATATTGAAAAAGCTTTCCACTCTCATTCTTCACAATCTGAAAAAGGCAAGAGGGCAGTACATATCCTTCGGCGTGTTCATCTGCCTCACCGCATTTATTATCAATATCGCCCTTGTGCTGGCCTTTCAAACCTTCACGGCTTACGACAAGCTTTTTGACAGGCTTGACACGGCAGACATAAATTTCATTATTCCGAAAATACAGGATAGCGAAGAGCTTCTTGCACAGGCGGAAAACATCGACGGAGTGACTTTCGCCGAAAGGCACGAGGGGGTGTTCGCCTCGGTGACGGTCCGCGAGTTTGCGGATTCCGATTTCGATATGAACACGGTTTTTTACAATCTTGACGAGAAAAGAACGGTAAATTTGATCGAAACGGAGGAATATTCCGAAAAAGGCGTCAGCGATATTTACGTTCCCGTTTATATGGAGGAATTGGGCGGCTTTAAAACAGGCGGCAGCATCGTTTATTCCATAGACGGCAAGGAGCATACCTTTAACATTGGCGGCACGGTCACGGAAATGCAGTACGGAAATTACGGCACGGGACTGATCGGGGGCTATTTCCCCAAGGCGGCTTACGAGGAATTTGCAGCCGAATACAGCGACAGCGTCGTTGCGGAATATTCCTTAAAAACAGCGTCGGACGCCGATTTGACGGAAATCAAAAACACGGTGACGGAAATAGCAAAGGACAAGGGGATAGCACTGTTGAGCATTAACGACAGAAGCACCTCGAAGCAAACCAGAACCATGGTCTGCACCCTGCTTATAGTTATATTTTTGGCGCTTGCCGCAATCATACTTATAGTGAGTATTTTCCTCAGCAGCTTCCGCATACGCAGCGCCATTGAAGACGAGCTGGCGCAAATGGGCGTATTAAAAGCCGTCGGTTATACAAGTCAAATGATCATTGCGTCGGCGATCCTGCCCTACATACTTGTAGGCGTTGTTTCGGCGGCAGTGGGTACGGCTCTTTCCTATGCCGTGCTGCCCGCCGCTGCCGGTGTTTTGGCTATCCAGTCGGGCTTTTCCTACGCTCCCGAGTTTGATATAGCGGCACTGCTTATCGTAATGTCGGTGCTCACCTTGGCAATATCGCTTTTTTCCTATATTTCCGCAAGGAAGATACACAGCTTGGAGCCGATAAACGCCATAAGAGGCGTGACGGGAAAGGAATCTGCGGGACAAAACGTATTGTTATTTGCCGTTGCATTTGGTATAATGGTATTGCTGTCCTTTGCGGGAACGCTTTTGTACAATGTGACCGTAAAGCCCGATAATTTTATGAACACCCTTTCGGAGGAATCCCCGTCGGTTATTTTGACGGCGGAGGAGGGAAAGGCGGCGGAGCTTAAGGAGCTTCTTCAAAAGGACGGCAGGGTCGAGCTTGCCTTGGAATATGCCTCCGTGCCCGTAAGCTATGCCAAGGGCGGTCTTACCGCCTTTGTATGCGAGGATTTCTCCAAAACGGTCAACGATATATGCTATGAGGGCAGCAGTCCCGCAGGCGACAATGAAATAGCCGTGGGAAACGCAATCGCACAGGACTATCCCATCGGAAGCGAGATCAAGATCACTGTGGGCGACAGAACCGAAGCATACACCGTAAGCGGCTATATCCAAAGCGTCAACAATGCGGGTGCGGTATGCCAGCTTACAAGCGGCGGATACGAGAGGATCGGAGAAAAGCCGAGCTCCCTCAACGTTTACCTGAAGGAGAAAAACGCCGAGGGATTTATAGCCGAGTACGAGGATAAGCACGGCGAATTGGTCAAGGATACGTTAAATTATGAGCTTATGAGCGAAAACGGCAGAATGATGTATACGGGGATCGTCTCCGTGATTGCGGTTATCCTGTTTGCGATTTCGATACTGATGATGCTGCTTGTAATGTATGTGATCATAAATTCGCTTATAAGCAGGCGCAGGCAGGAATACGGCATCTATAAGGCTATCGGATACGTAAACAGGCAGTTGACCCTTAAAACCTCTCTTAGTTTTATGCCGGTCGTGGCTGTGGCGTCGGTTATTTCGGCAATAGGCGGGCTGTGGTATCTCCCTGCGATCAACAAGGTGATTTTCTCTCTGATCGGGGCTGTAAAAAATCACTTTGAAATCTCTCCCCTGATATTGATCGCCTTTGCCGTTGTTTTTACCGCTGCGGCGTTTGGGATAGGAGTGCTGCTTTGTGCGCCGATCAAGAAAATTACCGCATATTCGCTTTTAAAAGACTGACAAGTAATACTAATTTCTGTTTAAAATATAGACTTCGTCTATATTTTAAAGCCGACTTTCAGTCGGCAGCCAAAATCGAAGATTTTGGCGGAATCAGTACCCAACTTTGTTTTCGGCGGCTATCGCCGCAGGAAGCGGCGGTATCTGCGCAAAGCGACGGCAGGACGCCGCCGCCCAAAGCAGATGAACGCCGCACGCCGCTTTGCGGCGACTTTAAAAGATAGACTTTGTCTATCTTTTAAAGCGGAAA
>JAMPBF010000018.1 GCA_023666805.1 Bacillota bacterium | reverse complement strand
CGTATTTATAGGCTATAATCGAGAAAAAATCGACAATACACGAAAAAAGGAAAAAAGCTTGATAAAAAGCGCTCTTTCTTTCGTTTAAAATAAGGGGAGAGCAGAAAAGACTAAATTCGGCACAATAAGCAGGGCGTTTTTCGGCAATTAATTTGTGCAAAACGCCGAATTTTAAAAAAATCTTCAAAAAATAAAGGAAAATAAAATCGTAAAGTTGTATATATAAGTAGATGAAAATATGAGCTTGTCGAAAAAAGGAGGGATCGAATGCTTCCGAGAGAGGTCACCGTAAAAAACGAGGAGATAATGCTTTCTCCCTACGCCTGCAAAAGCGCAGATGCAGGGGAAAGAGAAGAAAAGGAGGAGCCCTGTCCCGTGCGCACCGATTTTCAGCGGGACAGAGACAGAATAATCCACTGCAATTCCTTCCGAAGACTTAAGCATAAAACTCAGGTCTTTTTGATACCCAAATCCGACCATTACCGCACAAGGCTCACCCATACCTTAGAGGTTTCCCAAATCGCCAGAACTATTGCCAGGGCTTTAAGGCTCAACGAGGATCTGACCGAGGCTATCGCCTTGGGACATGATTTGGGGCACACTCCCTTCGGCCACGACGGGGAACGAACCTTGGACAAGCTTTACGGCGGCGGCTTTAAGCACTACGAGCAAAGCGTAAGGGTTTGCGAGGTAATAGAAAGAGAGGGCAGAGGCTTAAATCTCACCGTACAGGTAAAGGACGGAATACTCTGCCATACCAACAGAACCGCCTCTACCTTAGAGGGAGTTATCGTAAAATTTTCCGACAAGATCGCCTACATAAATCACGATATAGAGGACGCAATACGGGGAGGCGTGCTAAAGGAGACTGATCTGCCCAAGGAAGCCACCGATATTTTGGGCAATACCAAATCCCAAAGAATAACCTCTCTTGTAAATTCCATTATAGAAAACAGCGCAGATAAGCCCGAGATCAGATACGGGGAGGCAGTGCAAAAGGCGCACGACACCTTAAAGGCGTTTATGTTCCAAAACGTGTATCTTGCGGATTCCACCAATGTGGAGAAGCATAAGGCGTGTCATGTGGTGGAATATCTGTACAGCCACTACTGTCAAAATCCCGACGAAATGCCGGAGCTTTATCTGAACATAATGGAAAAGGACGGCAAGGAAAGAGCGGTCTGCGACTACATTTCAGGCATGACCGACGATTATGCCGTGGATATGTTTAAGGAGCTGTGCATACCGAAATCCTGGATATGACGGCAAAAAATACGGCAGCGGAAGAAAATAAACGGCAACGGCATACCCGCCGTTCCCGCTGCCGCTGTTCGGCGGATCTTTTGAGGAAGGAGGCAAAAAATGGCGCTGTCGGAAGAATTTTTACAGACGGTAAAGGATTCCAACGAGATCACCTCCGTTATGTCGACCTACGTTAACTTAAAAGCAGCGGGACGGGACAACGTTTGCCTTTGCCCCTTTCATTCGGAGAAAACCCCCTCCTGCCACATATATACCAATAGCCAAAGCTTTTATTGCTTCGGCTGCGGAGCCGGCGGAGACGTGATAAACTTTATACGTCTTATCGAGCATTTGGATTATGTGGAAAGCGTAAAGTTTTTGGCTCAGCGGGCGGGAATACCGATGCCCGAGGACAGCAGGGATCAGGTTGCCGACCAAAAGCAGAGGCTTTTGGAGATAAACCGAGAAGCGGCAAGATTTTATCGGGATATTCTCGTCTCCGACTTGGGAGAGGAGGGCAGGCAGTATTTGGCGCAGCGGCAGCTTTCCGAAAACACCGTGCGAAAATACGGCTTGGGCTACGCCCCCGACAGTTGGGACACGCTGAAGCGGCATATGATCGGCAAGGGCTACGGCGAAAGGGAGCTGTTGGAGGCGGCGCTCCTTTCCCAAAACAAAAAAAGCGGCAATACCTACGACAAATTCCGACACAGGGTCATGTTCCCGATAATCGACCGAAGAGGCAATATAATAGGCTTCGGCGGCAGAACCTTGGAGCAGGACGCACCCGCAAAATACTTAAACAGCGACGAGACCTTGGTATTCCATAAACGGCAGAATATTTTCAGCCTGAATTTCGCCAAAAACACCAAGGAGGATTTCCTGATACTTTGCGAGGGCTATATGGACGTTATAAGCTTAAATCAGGCGGGCTTTGACAGTGCAGTGGCGACCTTGGGCACGGCTATCACCCCCGAGCAGGCGAGACTTATGCGACAATATGCGGAGAAGGTGGTCATAAGCTACGACAGCGACGGCGCAGGACAAAAAGCCACCATGAAGGCGATAAACCTTTTGGGCGAGGCGGGGATAGAGGCAAGGGTATTACAGATGACGGGAGCAAAGGATCCCGACGAGTATGTGAAAAAATACGGTCCCGACGGCTTCAGAATGCTGCTGAATCAATCGGGGGGAGCTATAAGCTTTGAGCTTAAAAAGCTTACCAACGGGCTTAATATGGATTCTCCCGAGGGCAAGGCGGAGTACCTGAAAAAAGCCGTCAACCTTCTGGCGGAAATAGACAACAAGATCGACCGCATGGTCTACATAAGCGACACCGCTAAGCTTTGCGGCATGACCTCGGGCGAGATAGAAAAGGCGGTGGAGGAAAGACGGCGCATTAAATTTTTAAGTGCGGAAAAGGCACAGCGCAGGGAGATCATCAATCCGAGAAAAGGCGGCGGGATACCGAAGCGGCTTTCCCCCGAGGAAAGAGCGGAAAGAGGCGTAATAGCTTTTATGCTCCACTCGCCCGACTGGCTCCCCAAAATAGAAAAGGAGCTTAGCGAGGAAAGCTTCGGGTCGGAATTTGACCGCAGGCTGTACGTATCCGTAAAAAGGCGCATCAAAAACGGCGATTCTCTCGACTTCTCGGCCTTGGGGGACGAATTTTCACCCGAGGAGGTGGGCAAAATAACAGGTATAATTAAGGAAAACAACCTTTTGCCCTATCAGAAGGAACGTCTTTACGAATATATAAGAGTTATTAAAAAAGCCTTTGAGGACAACGGCGGAAAAAAGCCCGAGGAAATGACCGACGACGAGCTTTTCGCCCAAATGGAAAAAATAAGGCTGGAAAAAATGAAAAAAACCGGATCGTAAAACAAACGGAAAACGGAAAAACGCTGCACGACAGCAAAGGAAGGAATAAAAAATGGCAGAAAACGACAAGAACACCGCATTATTAAACGAGCTTTTGGAGCACGGAAAAAAGGAGGGAAAGCTAACCACAAAGGAAATCAACGATGTGTTTGAGGATCTTAATTTTGACGTAGATCAGATAAACAAGCTTTATGATGACTTTGAAAGCAACAATATCGAAATAGTCGATGATTTTGTGGCGGACGAGGATCTGGACACCGCTCTCGATTTTACGGGAGAGGACGATTTGGATATGGCACTGTCTACCGACGGCATAACCATCGACGACCCGGTCAAGATCTATCTTAAGGAAATAGGCAGAGTGCCTCTTTTAAGTCCCGAGGAGGAAATAGAGCTTGCCATGCGAAAAAATCAGGGAGACCAGTTTGCAAGAAAAAGGCTTTCCGAAGCCAATCTGCGTCTCGTGGTCAGCATTGCCAAGCGTTATGTGGGACGCGGAATGCAGTTTCTCGACCTTATACAAGAGGGAAATATGGGACTTATCAAGGCGGTGGAGAAATTCGACTACCGCAAGGGCTATAAGTTTTCCACCTATGCCACATGGTGGATAAGACAGGCTATCACAAGGGCAATCGCAGATCAGGCGAGAACTATCCGTATTCCCGTTCACATGGTGGAAACCATTACCAAGGTAAAGAAGGTGTCAAGCCAGCTGCTCCACAAAAACGGTCACGAGCCCAGCGTAGAGGAGGTGGCTGAGGAGCTTAACATGCCCGTGGAAAGGGTCAGGGAGATAATCCGTATAAGCCAAGACCCCGTATCCCTCGAAACGCCTATAGGCGAGGAGGAGGACAGCCACTTGGGAGATTTTATTCCCGACGAATTGGCTCCCGCTCCCGCAGAGGTCGCCTCTCTTTCACTGTTAAAGGAGCAGCTTGACGAGGTTTTGGGCACGCTTACCGACAGAGAGGAGAAGGTTCTGCGCTTAAGATTCGGCTTGGAGGACGGCAGACCCCGTACCCTCGAGGAGGTGGGACAGCGCTTTCAGGTAACCAGAGAGCGTATCCGTCAAATAGAGGCAAAGGCGCTTCGCAAGCTGCGTCACCCCTCCAGAAGCAAAAAGCTCAAGGATTTTTTGGATTAATTTTTCCGTTGATTTTTCTGTAAAATCCTGTACATAAAATTATTGCGGCAAGGCGGCATTTTGCGTTTGCCAAAGCTTGTTCCCGAAAACAAATCCCGAAATCGAAAGGAAAACCTATGCATATCACCCTTGAGACCGACTACGCCATAAGAATAGTAGATACCCTTGCCAAAGAAGCGGCGAAGGAACGCAGCTCTTTCAGAGGCTGCATTGACGCAGGCACAATATCCGAGCGAACCGAGATCCCCCTGAGGTTCGCCCTTAAGATACTCAGAAAATTGGTGGGGGGAGGGATCGTAAAAAGCTATAAGGGCGTTTACGGCGGCTACAGGCTGATCGCAAAATTAGAGGAATTATCCATCTACGATGTGATAGAATTGGTTGAGGGAGAATACCGATTCAGCCGCTGCCTTTCCGAGGGCTACAATTGCAGCTGCGGCAGCGACAACGACCTGCCGTGCAGCTACCGTCAGGTTTTCGCAGGTGTAACGGACATGGTAAGGGATTACCTGAAAAAACAGACCTTCGACAAGCTGGTAAAGCTTGACGACATTGAAAAAACCCTGAAAAATAATTAATTTTGGAGAGTGCTATGGATATAGAGCAAATTCTGAAAAAAACCGCAAAAAAAACAGGTCAGCAGGGAGATAAGATCTTTGCATTGGACATCGGCACCCGCACCGTGGTGGGCATTGTGGGAGAAAGAGAGGGCGACAAGTACAGCGTGCTGGACTGCGTGGTTGTTCCTCACACCCGCAGGGCTATGGTGGACGGTCAGGTAGAGGATATAAAGCAGGTGGCAAAAATAGTGGGACAGGTAAAGGAGCAGCTTGAACAGCGCACGGGACTTACCCTGACCAGAGCCTGCATAGCCGCCGCAGGACGGGCTTTAAAGACTCTTAACGTCAACAAGGAATTTGACGTTTCCGACTGTGAGATAATTACGGAGGAAATGGTAGCCACTATGGAAATGGAAACCATTTCCGCCGCTCAATCGCAGCTTGACGAGGAGACCAAGTCGGAGGGCACGCTGTTTTACTGCGTGGGTCACAATGTGGTAAACTACCGTCTTGACGATTACAAGATGATAGCCCTTGCGGGACACAAGGGAAGAAAAGCGGAAGTGGATATGGTGGTGGCTTTTCTGCCCGGAATAGTGGTGGAGGGCTTGTACTCGGTAATGGAGCTTAACAAGCTGGAGGTTCAAAGCCTGACCTTGGAGCCTATCGCCGCCATGAACGTTATAGTGCCCCAGGAGCTGCGACTTATAAATATCGCCCTTGTGGACATAGGCGCAGGAACGTCGGATATAGCCATTGCCAAGGACGGCTCTATCGTCGCCTACGCTATGGCGACGGTGGCGGGCGATGAGATCACCGAGGAAATTATCAGAAGCTATCTTGTGGACTTTTCGGAAGCGGAAAAAATGAAGTACGATTCCGACAGCGGCGACAAAATTACATATAAGGACATATTCGGTCTTTCCCACACAATAGATCAGGGCGAATTTATAGAGCGTATCCTCCCCTCTATGGACAATTTGGCGGCAACCGTCTGCGACACCATTTTGAAGATAAACAACACGGCTCCCCAAGCGGTATTTTTGGTAGGCGGCGGAAGTCTGATAAAGGGACTTACCACCTTGGTCGCCGATAAATTGGGCATGGACGAAAGCCGAGTGGCTGTAGGCGGCAGCGATTTTCTCAGGGGAGTAAAGACAGGCGATTTCAAAATGGGGGCGGAATTTATCACCCCTATCGGAATAGGAGTTACCGCCTTGGAGGACAGAGGCTACGACTTCTCGGTTGTGACCGTAAACGACCGAAAGGTACGGGTGTTCGACACCAAAAAGCTGACGGTGTATCAGCTTTTGACCTTGGCGGGCTACAAGACCTCGGAATTTATGGGACATTCGGGACAAAGCCTTTCCTTTACCCTAAACGGCAGCAGAATATTCAGAAAGGGCACGGTGATGAGCCCCGCAGAGGTCACCGTAAACGGCAAGGCGGCGGGACTTACCACCATAGTTACCCAAGGCGACAACGTAAGGATAGTTCCGGCTAAAAACGGCGAAAACGCCCATACCACCGTTAAGGACGAAATAGATCTGTCCAAATTCCCCGAGGGGCAGGTTACCTTTGGCGGAAAGAAATATAAATTCGGAGCCGAAATTTTGGTCAACGGAGTTAAGAAAAGCCCCGACTATGAAATTCAGCCCCTTGACGATATAACCACCGCAGGGATTTTGACGCTGGGAGATCTGCTGAGCTCTATAGGCATCGAGTATTCCGACGGCTTTGCGATAAACGGCGAGCTTGCTTCACAGGCAGAGCCGTTAAAGGACGGGGACGTGATAACGATAAAGCTTATCCCCTCTATGGCTGAAAGCATCGAGGAAAGGGCAAAGGCGGCGGAAACGGAAAAGGCTGTCTCTCCCGTAAGAGTGGTGGAGGAAACCGCCATTCATACGGCTTTTATAGAGGACCCGATGGAGGATATTGAGGACGTGTCCTACACCGTTCCCGAAAAGGAGGACAACGAGCCTCATTCCTTGGCATATTACGAGGCGCAGGGGGTAGATCTGAGATCGCTGCCCGTTCCCAAGCCTCCCGAGCCTGTGCTCACCGAAAAGGACGCAGTGCCCCAGCTTACGGTGATACTCAACGAAAAGCCCATAACCTTGCCGCCGAAAACCGACGGAGAGCCTCACACCTTTATAGAGCTTATGAGCTATGCCAATATCGACACCAAAAACCCAATGGGCAGCAGTGTGGAATTGACCTTGAACGGCAGAGAGATAGGCTTCGGCGAGGAGCTTCGCGAGGGCGACAGGGCAATTATCCGCTGGAGAAATTAACAGCTATCATACCCAAAGGAAGTGACCACCATTAAAATAAAAAAAGAAACGGCAGGGCTTATCGGAGCTTTTACCGCCGCCTCTCTTTTGCTGCTGTCGGGCTGCACGCCCATCGCTTACACCATTACCGCAGATGAGGAAAGCCCCACAGCCTCACATACCGAGGAAGCGCCTCCCGAGGAAACCACAGTGCCTTCTCCCGACAGATACAGCTCTCAGCCCGTAAACATAAACTCGGAGGAATATGTAAAGGAAATACAGCTTGAAGAGGCATGCTCAAACGATATGCACCAGTATTTGGCGGGCTATAACGGCGACGGTTACATTCAGATAGACAGGCACGAAATGGCTACCTTCACCGTGTATGTTCCCTCCACCCAGTATTACAAGCTGTCTCTTTATATGTGCGCCTTTGACACCGGAGTTGACGTTATTGTGGGGGGAGAAAGAGTATACAGCGCAGAAGGGGATTACGAGACCTATAACGGAGTGTCCAAGGGGGTAATTTTTGCGGAGGACGTAACTGCTTTTACTCCCTTCACCATAAACGGGATATATCTGAAAAAGGGAGATAACGTTATCACCCTGCAGTCGGTAAAGGGCACGGCATATATGGATATGGTGCTGATACAAAAGGGTAGAAGCGCCACCGAGGGCTATTACACGGTAAGCAACGCCCCCGTCAGCCCCAATGCGACGCTTGCCACCTGCAAAATGATGGATTATTTTTCCGAAATTTACGGTGAAAAAACACTTACCGCTCAACAGGTCACTTCGGGCACGAATGCGGAGATCGCAGCGATATATAATTCAACGGGCAGGCTTCCCGCCGTAAGAGTGGGAAATTTATCCTTCGCTCAAAGCAGAAGCACGGACTACGATGCGGAGCTGACCGATCTAAAGCTGGCGGAGCAGTGGGCGGAGCAGGGAGGCATAGCCGCCTATGACTGGCTGTGGTACTCTCCCTCCGACAGCAGCCATTATCTTTCCTCAATGACCGATTTCGACATTTCCAACCTTTATTACGACCCCGATGTGTCGGAGGTCTCTATGGAAACGGTGGAAAAGCTTTACGGCAACGGGGAGCTTTCGAGGGAAGGCTTCAGGCTGATACAGGACATCGAGGAGATAAAGGAAGTATTTGAAAGGCTTCAGGAACAGGGGATAACCGTGATATTCCGCCCCATGCCCGACGCAGGAAAAGGCGGCTACTGGTGGAGTGCAAACAGCGACAGCTACAAGTGGCTGTGGCAGACCCTTTTCAAAAGGCTCACAGGCTACTATCAGCTGGGAAATATAATTTGGGTATGGAGCGGCGGCGATGCAGACTTCTTTCCCGGAGACGAATATGTTGACATTGTGGGCGAGGATATATATAATATAACGGGGGACAGCGGAAATTCCCATTTTTTGGGAACTGCCTACTACGGTACGGTAAGAGCCTCCGCCATGAGCGACTGCCTGATGATACCCGACCCCGATGTGCTGGTACAGGACAATGCCAGGTGGCTATACTTTTCGCTGGGCAAGGGAGACTGCATTATTGACGGCGACGGCAAGCTGAATTACCGCTATACCTCTCCCGAGCTTTTGGACAAGGCATATAATCATAGGGATTACGTTACTTTGGACGAATTACCGTCCTTTAAATAATTTGGAACAGAAAGAAAAGAGAAGATTTATGAAAAAAACAAGGTTAACGGCTTTAATTTTAGCCGCAGCGCTCCTTTGCGGCTGTGAGAATATCGAGGGAGGCACCGAAACCGCCACCGACGCTCCCGCAGAATCCACTGTCGGCACAACCGCTCCCGTGATCAACGCAGTGGAAAATCAACCCGAAAGATCCGATACGGCGGCGGAAAACGAGGATCCCGACGACACCGAAAATCCCGACGCTCAAGGCAATACATCGCCCATAGACAAGCCCGACGGTTTTCCCGCCCCCTACCCTGTGGCAAGGGAGGAGGACGAAGAAATGCTGACGAAATTCAAGGAAATAATCGGAAAGGCAGAGGTGGCGGAAAGCGTTCTTTACGGCAAGGATACTCTCATCGCACTGAGCGGCGAGGAAAAGGACGGCTACAAGCAGATCAGCACAGCTTATGCGTCGGATATGGACGAGCTTATCGAGCGTATGTACGAGGGCTTCAAGTATTCCTTCTGGGAGGACGAATACGACAAGGAGATCGAAACCATGCTCCCCGATATAATCAGGGAGACGGACAGCGGCTTGATGCTGAAGCTGGACAGCACCGCCGAAGTGAAAAAAATCGAGGTGGAGTCCGCAGTTTTGCATTCCCTCACCTCTTACGACGCCAGGGTGGTGGCATTGGGCAGTGTGGGAGACAAATACATCTGGCGCACCTATAAAATGCTAAACGGCGTAAGAGGCTGGGTGGTCATGGAGCACTCCGACGAGGAGGTAACAGGTGAGGTGGCTGTGTTTAATCAGCTTCTGATAGATAAGCAAAATACTTTGGACAAGATCTTCGGCAACGCCGATCCCGTGAAGGACGACAACGGCGACTGGAACCCCGTGCAGGTGACTATCGACAACGACGTATACGGTCACGGCTTCTACAACGGCTTAGAGGTAGAGCATTTCATGAGCATTGAGGAAATGCGGCAATTTGTCAGGGACACCTTTACCGAGGAGATCGCCAACAGCTACATCAGTCTGTATATCAACCGCACCTATGTTGAAAAGGACGGAAGGCTGTATATCATAAGCGGCTCGATCCTTCCCGAAATGGGCGAATTTAACCTGGACAACTACGAAAACAGGACTATCAGCAGCTTTGACGTGACCTCCATGGTAGACTGGACCGACGGCAGAAACGATTACCGCCTGCCCATGACTATCGCTTACGAGGACGGGCTGTGGAAGATAGATACCAGGCTGCCTATGAAGGCGGACAGGGTGTTGGAATGATCTTGTGCGGATCTTGATGCTTTTTTGGTCACAGTGCTTTTGCTTCAAAGAGCAATAAAAATTTTGATCGGGGCAGCTGCCAAAAGCGGGCGGCTGCTCTTTTTATATGTGAAATTTTTTGTTTTGCGGCAAACCTTTCTTCTTTTTTTGCGACAATATAAGTGAAAGCTTTCAAATGAGGTACCTATTATGAACAAAAACGATATTGCCGAATGCGCTGATTTTCTGTTGAACGCAGCTTTGCACAAGTGCAATAATATAGCCGACGCACAGGATCTGGCGCAGGATACCCTGTTGGCGGCGCTGTCGGCGGCTGACAAAGCCATAGACAATCCAAGGGCATGGCTTACGGCTGTTCTGAACCGCAAATACTATGACCTGCTCCGCCGAAAATACAACAAGCCCACTGTATCATTTGATGTGACGGAGAATATTTCCGACAGCGGCGCAATATACGACGGTATTGAAAGAGCGGCAGAGGCTGAGGAAATACGCAGGTGCCTTGCCTGCCTGACGAAGCTGTATCGGGAGGTTACGGTGCGGTACTATATGCACGGAGAAAAAGTAAAGGATATTGCCCTTTCGCTGGGCATATCGGAAAACACGGTAAAAAGCCGTCTCGATGAGGGAAGAAAGCGTATCGGAAAGGAGTTTGATATGGAAAATTATACAAAACAAAGCTATGAGCCCGAAATTCTTATGATGTCCTGCTCGGGGCAGTGCGGTCTTGACGGAGAACCGTTCTGTCTTGTCGGTAACGACAAAATCGCTATGAACTTGCTTATCCTCGCCTACAAAAAGCCCGTGACCGTTACGGAGCTTGCAAGGGCGATAGGCATAGCTGCGGCTTACATTGAGCCTGTTGTTGACAAGCTGGCGGAGGGCGGTCTTATGAAGCGCACGGGCGATAAGGTGTACACCGACTTTATTCTTTACAACCCCGAGGACCGCACCAACAACGCCGCTCTTGAAAAGCAGACGGCGGACGGCATTTACAAGGACGTTTGGGTAATTATGGAAAAAGCTCTTGAGGAACTGAGCGGCTGCGATTTTTACAAGCGGCAAAGCAAATCCAAACGTGCGAAGCTGGACAGCTTTTTTGCGGTGCGGACTTTGAACCATGCCGTAAACGGGATCCGAGATGATTTTTGCGGAAAAACGCCCTATGAGGAATACCCCGAACGTCCGGGAGGCGGCAAGTGGATCGCAATGGGAAGCCGCTATCCCGCAAATTACGATTTCGGCAATGCAGGCTTCGAGCACGGGAAATATTATATAAGCGGCGAATCCTGTATGAGGGTAACTGCCGATGACGGAGAAAAAAATGTCGAACTGACAATATGCGAGTACAACACACTTTTAGGCGAAGCTCAGCTCGGTATGCGGGATATTCTCAAACGCCGCATGACCGACGGGGAAATATGCCAAATGCTTTACGCCGTCTATATCGGCAAGGAGGAGCAGCTGCCCTTGATAAACGCAGGGTGCTTTGAGAATTTTGATAAATTTGTCGAGCTGCGTTACCTTGCAAGAGAGAGCGGAAAGGCGGCCTGCGACGTACCGGTCATTACCGAAAAGGAGAGGCTTGAGCTGTACGATCTAAGCGAAAAGTACGACAATATCCTTGCGGAAAAATTCCGCAGCGATTTTATAAGGCTGATGGTCGATCCCGTTAGGCTTCCTCCTCATCTGAAATCCGTACCCGAGTTTCAAAGATATATGTACTGCTGCTCTACCGTTTCCATGCGTATCGTCGAAAATGCGCTAAAGGACGGCTTATTCTCCAAATGTGCGGATTATCCCGCACCCGCTGTGCTGATCTCCGTCAAGGAGGAATGATACGTTTAGCATAAAACAGATAAGGCATCCGGCGCAGAACCCAAAAAACGGCTCTGCGCCGGCTTGTCGAAAAAAAATCAAAAAATTTTTCATTCTCACTCTAAAACCCCTTGACAACTCTATAAAATAGTGTTAAAATGTTAACGTAATATCGAAAAGGCTATGACAAGGAGCGGAAAGTTCGGAAGCCCACAGAGAGCTGTCGGTCGGTGTAAGACAGCGGCGAAACTTCTTTCTAAATCACCTTTGAGCTTTCCCCCGATGAATTATATTTCGGTAGGCGGGAACGTGTCCTCACGTTACAGGGGAGCGTATTGATCGATACGCATTGAGAGGGTATTGCTGCGAGGCAGTGCCAATTAAGAGTGGTAACGTGGAAGTAGTAGCTTTCATCTCTTTGGAGGTGAAGGTTATTTTTGTATTCCCCTTCATCTCACTTTTCGGTAAAGATAGCTCCGACGGCACAAAAACACATTAACGGTCAAAGGGGAGCTATTCTTAAAGAAAAAGAAAGGAAGGCAGGAATGGAAAAAATCGAAATTTTCGACTCCACCCTCAGAGACGGCGCACAGGGGGAGGGGATAAGCTTTTCCGCAGACGATAAACTGAAGATACTGAAAAGCTTGGACGCCTTCGGCGTCACCTACGCCGAAGCGGGAAATCCCGGCTCAAACCCCAAGGATCTGGAATTTTTCCGCAGGGCTAAAGGACTTAAACTGAAAAACACCAAGCTGGTGGCTTTCGGCTCTACCAGAAGAAAAAACGTTACACCCGAAGAGGACGATAACCTTAACGCTCTCTTAACGGCAGACACCGAATATATCGCCATATTCGGAAAGAGCTGGCTATTGCACGTAGAGGTGATCTTAGCCGCCTCTCCCGAGGAAAATTTGGCGATGATAAGCGATACGGTAAGCTACCTTACCTCCAAAGGAAAAAAGGTAATATTTGACGCAGAACATTTTTTCGACGGCTATAAGGATAATCCCGATTTCGCACTGTCCACCTTAAGGACAGCGGAAAAGGCAGGGGCTGTGGCAGCGGTGCTCTGCGACACCAACGGAGGCACTTTTCCCGAGGAAATAGGTGCGATCACCGAAAAAGCGGCAAATGCGGTAAAGATCCCCGTAGGTATTCATTGCCACAACGACAGCGGCTGTGCCGCAGCCTGTACCCTTGCAGCGGTTAAAGCGGGAGCAAGGCAGGTTCAGGGCACGTTTATAGGTATAGGCGAGCGCTGCGGCAATGCCAATTTGTCCACGGTTATCCCCAATTTACAGCTTAAAATGGGCTATGACTGCGTACCCGAGGAGAGCATGGCTTCACTTACGGAAACCGCCTGCTACATAGCGGAGATCGCCAACATAAAGCTGGCGGGAAGCATGCCTTATGTGGGAAGAAATGCCTTCGGCCACAAGGGCGGAATGCATGCCGACGGCGTGGCGAAGAACCCCAAGACCTTTGAGCATATCCCTCCCGAGGCGGTGGGGAATGAGCGAAGCTTCCTGCTTTCCGAGGTCAGCGGCAGAAGCACCGTGCTGTCAAAGCTCCGTAATTTTGACGGCAGTCTCGATAAAAGCAGCCCCGAAACCAAACGGATCATGGATAAGCTGAAGCGGCTCGAAAGCGCCGGCTATCAGTTTGAGGCGGCGGGCGCAAGCTTTGAGCTGCTTGTGCTGAAGGAATTGGGACGCTTCCAGCCATTTTTCCGCATTGAGCATTTTCATGTGATCTCCACTCAAAATTACGCAATAGAGGGCTTGGAAAAGGCGAACGCCATGGTCAAGGTAAAGGTGGGCGACCGCTACGAGATCACTGCCGACGAGGGAGACGGCCCAGTGAACGCAATAGACAGAGCGCTCAGAAAGGCGTTGGAGGTGTTCTATCCGCAGCTTAAGAAAACTCACCTGATAGACTATAAGGTTAGGGTCATCGCCGCTGGGGACAGCACGGCAGCAGTCACCAGAGTGCTTATCGAAAGCACCGACGGCGAAAGAGTGTGGACCACGGTGGGAGCTTCAAAGGACATAATCGACGCCAGCCTTATCGCCCTCCTCGATTCGATAGAATACTACCTTTATCATAAGTCGGAGGAAGCCCGTTCTTACAGATAAAATTACGACCGGGAAAATATGAAAAATAAACTTTAAATAAAGAAAGGAAAAAACAGAAATGGGAATGACGATGAGCCAAAAGATTTTGGCAAAGCATGCAGGACTCCCCGAGGTAAGAGAAGGTCAGCTCATAAGAGCAAAGCTGGACATGGTTCTTGCCAACGACATTACAGGTCCTGTGGCGATCAATGAATTTAACAAGGCGGGCTTCGGCGGCGTGTTTGACAAATGTAAGGTAAGCCTTGTAATGGATCACTTTGCTCCCAACAAGGATATTAAGGCAGCCACCCAGTGCAAGCAGTGCCGCGACTTTGCGGGAAAATACGGGATCGTGAACTTCTATGATGCCGGCGATATGGGCGTGGAGCACGCTCTGCTTCCCGAAAAAGGACTTATCGCTCCCGGGGAGCTGTGTATCGGCGCTGACAGCCACACCTGCACCTACGGTGCGCTCGGCGCATTTTCCACCGGCGTAGGCTCTACCGATATGGCGGCGGGTATGGCTACGGGCGAGGCATGGTTCAAAGTACCTGCTGCGATCCGCTTTAATTTGCACGGCAGTCTGAACCCATATGTTACCGGCAAGGACGTGATCCTCCACATTATCGGTATGATAGGCGTGGACGGCGCTTTGTACAAAAGCATGGAATTTGGCGGCGAGGGACTTTCCAGCCTTACCGTTGAGGACAGACTTTGCATGGCTAATATGGCTATCGAGGCAGGTGCAAAGAACGGTATTTTTGAGGTGGATCAGCAAACGGTGGATTTTGTAAAGGAACGCACCGACAGAGAATTTGAGGTATTTAAGGCAGATGACGACGCTGTTTATTCACAAATCATCGATATAGATCTAAGCAAGATCGAGCAAACCGTCGCTTTCCCCCATCTTCCCGAAAATACCAAAACCGAGAAGGATTGGGGCGAGGTAAAGATCGATCAGGCGGTGATCGGCTCCTGCACCAACGGCAGGATCTCCGATATGAGACAGGCAGCCTCCGTTCTTAAGGGCAAGCATGTTGCAAAGGGCGTGCGCTGTATAGTTATTCCCGCTACGCAGAAGATATATCTCCAGTGCATGCAGGAGGGCTTGGCCGAGATATTTATCAATGCGGGCTGCGTATTCTCCACACCTACCTGCGGACCTTGTCTCGGCGGTCACATGGGAATTTTGGCGGCGGGAGAAAGAGCCGTTTCCACCACCAACAGAAACTTCGTGGGAAGAATGGGTCATGTTGACAGCGAGGTTTACCTTGCAAGCCCCTACGTTGCGGCAGCCAGCGCAATCGAGGGTAAAATCACAGGCTATAAGGGCTGAGAAAAAAATATTAAAGCACATAGTGCATCAAGAGAAAGGAAATAAAGGTTATGATTAATCACATCACTTTTTTAAGATTTAAAGAAAATTTAAGTGAAAGTGAAAAGAGGATCGCCAGTGTAAAGCTGAAAAGCGGCTTTGAAGGCTTGGCGGGAAAAATTGACGGAATGGCAAATATAAAGGTGGAAAATATACTTTTGGAAACCTCCAATGTTGATCTGATAGTCACCGCACAATTTGAGACCAAGGAAGCGCTGAACAATTATCATACAAGTCCGCTTGCCTTTAATTTCAAAAATACTCTTGACGAAAGCTTGGAAAAGACCTATATCGCCGATTATATCGCTTGACGGCAAAGCTCCCCGTTATGCGGGGCTTATCTCGTCACAGCGCCGACGGGCTTTATTTTCATGCACAAATAAATATGAAAGGAAATCAAATATGAACGCACACGGTTTAGTACATAAATACGGGGACAACGTGGATACCGACGTAATTATTCCCGCAAGATATTTAAACACCGCCGATCACAAGGAGCTTGCCTCCCATTGCATGGAGGATATAGACAAGGACTTTGTGAATAACGTAAAGCAAGGCGACATTATGGTGGGAGAGGCAAACTTCGGCTGCGGCAGCTCTCGGGAGCACGCCCCCATTGCAATTAAGGAAAGCGGTATAGCCTGCGTTATTGCGGCGACCTTTGCGAGAATTTTTTACCGCAATGCGATAAATATCGGTCTTCCCATTTTGGAGTGTCCCGATGCGGCAAAGGAGATAAAGGCGGGCGATGAGGTGGACGTGGACTTTGACAGCGGCAAGATCACCGACTTTACCACAGGCAAGACCTATACCGCCGAGCCCTTCCCCGAATTTATCAAGGATATTATCGACAAGGGCGGACTTTTAAATTCCATTAAAGCAGGAAAATGAACGTTTGTTTTTTTCAACAAAGGAAAGGATATGTGATATGACAAAGAATATTGCGGTAATAAAGGGCGACGGAATAGGCCCCGAAATTGTAAGCGAGGCTATGAAGGTGTTGGATAAGACGGCTGAAAAATTCGGTCACTCCTTCAATTACACACAGGTGCTTATGGGCGGCATTGCCATTGACGAAACAGGCGAGCCCCTGCCTCAGGAAACTATCGACAAATGCCTTGCCTCCGACAGCGTGCTGTTAGGCGCTGTGGGCGGACCGAAATGGGATAAGGGCGAGGGCAAAATGCGCCCCGAGGCAGGACTTTTGGGTATCAGAGGGGCTCTTAAGCTGTTTGCCAATATCCGTCCCGCAAAGCTTTTAAAGCCCTTGGCTTCCGCCTGCCCCTTAAAGTGCGAGATCACAAGCAAGGGACTTGATCTGGTGATAGTTCGGGAGCTTATAGGCGGCGCATATTTCGGCGAGAAGAAAACACAGGTCGTAAACGGACACAAGACCGCTTCCGATCTAATGGTGTACAGTGATTATGAGATCGAGAGAATTTGTCGGGTAGCCTTTGATATGGCAAAAAAACGCCGCAATAAGGTCACCTCCGTGGATAAGGCAAACGTGCTTGACAGCTCCCGCCTTTGGAGAGAGATCTCCCACAAGGTGGCAGCGGAATATCCCGACGTTGAGTTTTCGGATATGCTGGTGGACAACACTGCAATGCAGCTTGTACGAAATCCCGCTCAGTTTGACGTAATAGTTACCGAAAATCTCTTTGGCGACATTCTTTCCGATGAAGCCAGCATGATCACCGGCTCTTTGGGCATGATCCCCTCCGCAAGCCTCGGCGAAGGCACCTTGGGCTTGTACGAGCCGATCCACGGTTCGGCGCCCGACATTGCGGGACAGAACAAGGCTAATCCTATCGCCACCGTGCTTTCCGCCGCCATGATGCTTCGCTACAGCTTTGATATGCAGAAGGAGGCGGACGCTGTTGAAGCGGCTGTGGATAAGGTGCTTGAACAGGGCTTCCGTACGGGAGACATTATGAGTGAAGGAATGACCTTGGTTTCCTGCTCCGAAATGGGCGACAAAATCGCCGAATTGATTTAATACTGATTTCAGTTTAAAAGGGTGACAAGAAACACGGATTTCTTGTCACCCTTTTAGCTTTGGCGTATCTGAATCTCGGATCCTGTCCGCAATTCAAACGTTTATCAGCATATGTTTATTCAACCACCGAAACTATCCAGTCGCAGCAATAGCTTTCGGGAAGATAATCCTTCACCTCAATGCCCTTTAAAAGACAGTCCGTATCCAGCGAGGACACTCTCATAAAGCTGCTTTTCAGCTGTACAAGCAGCTTGCAGCCGTAATCGCTTGAGCTTAGCGTCACCGATTTCTCCCGCCTTTCTCCGCTGCTTCCAAAGGTCAAAATTTCGGTGTAGCTCTTTAGATCCTCCTCGGTGATCTCCTGCTTTGACGCAAGGAGATCCCGTTCGTTTACTGCGATCTGCACTCTGCCTTCTGAAATGAGCTTTGGGGTAAGCCCCTTTTCCTTTATGCGGGCAATAAACTTGTCCTTATTCTCATAGCTTCTTATCACTGCGTAGTCGGCGCTTCCCTCCGCCACCAGCTCCAAGGCGTCTTCACAGTGACAGTTGAAATATCCGAAGCTGAATTTCTCGCTGTCCTTATGTGTTAACACTGTTCTTTGAAACTCGGAAAAATAGTAATCCGCACCGGCAGCGGCTATCCACAGGCGGGTATGCTCCTTCTTCCCAAAAAAATATTCCTCAAATTCGGTGGTCTGCTCTAACAAAAGCTTAGCTCTGTCTATAAGCTCCTGCCCTTTTTTCGTAGGCTCCACCCCCTTTGAGGTGCGCTTGAATATGGCTGTGCCCATGGCTTTTTCCATATCCCTTACCGCCTTGCTCAAATTGGGCTGACCCATATAAAGATTTTGGGCGGCCTTGGTGATCGAGCCTGTTTTTGCTATTTCCAAAATATAGCTCAGATGTGTTAAGTTCATATTTATACCTATCCAATGCTGATTTTTGATCAAGGTACAAGCCTTTTCCCGTCTATCCGAAATCAGCGCTTCGGGTGCAGTTCATTCATATCAATTTGATTGTGAGTACAATACTAATTCCTGTTTAATATAGACTTCGTCTATATTTTAAAATCGGAAACAGTACAATAAAGGCAACACCAAGTGCTGCCTTTTTGATTTTCTCAGAGAATATTTATTCCCTTTACCGTCGATTTTATTACTACCTTGTACTCATCGGTATGGAAGAATACGGTTCTGCCGTAATTCAAGCCGGTATCCGAAGCGATTATAGGTATGTTTAGCTTTCTAAGCGCAGCCTTTACCGCCGCCACATTCCTTTCGCCTATATTAAACTGTTCGCTTTTAGTGGCAAACATCAACGCTCCTCCTGCGATCTTTGCCTGAAGGCGGCCTTTGGCCGCTCCCTTTTTTATCATTTCGTTTACCATATCGGGAAGGGCAGTATCCGCAAATTTCATGCGGTTGAAATTAGCCGAACCCTCGGCGGCTACACTGTCGGGCAGCATTATATGCGACATTCCGCATATTCCCGTTACCTTGTCAAAAATGCAAGTGCCTACGCAGGAACCCAAAGCGTAGGTTACAATAATATCCGGTGCTTTGCCTACCTTCCAATCTGAAATTCCTACGGTGATATTCATACGTCAATTCCCAGCTTCCCCATTAATTTTTGCAGGGAATCAATGGTTGGTATAAGGAAAAGTTGTGTATTCATTTTTTCCCCGTCAATACTAAGTTTTTTGTCGATATATAATATCTTGTCGCCTACCTCGCCGAATTCTATGACGGGAACGCTCATCAGTGCTCCTATCATATCCACCTGAAACAGCGGCGTGGCAAGCTTGACCTCTATGCCCGAAAGCTGTCCTACTGCGGACACATAAGCTCCGCACATAATGTTCCCCACCTCTGTGAGAGCGGAAATTTCGTTCTCGCCAAGATGCAGAAGTCCGCTTACCTCATGGCCGAAAAACACCTTAATTACGGCGTTTACAAAGTTCTTGTCCATCAGCAGAAGGATCATGCCCTCCATGCCTCCCGACATACGGGACAGAACACCCGCAACTATCTGCTCCGTGCCGCCCGTTTCGTCCATTGCCTCCTGAAAGCCTACGATTTTCACCTGAGGCATTTCCACCTCAACGTTTTTGCTGATCATGTTGGACAAAGCGGCTGAGGCGTTTCCCGAACCGATGTTGCCCACTTCCTTAAGCACGTCAAGATGTATAGGGGTCAAATCTTCGTAATTCTTTATTCCCATCTGTGACCTCCTTTTTAATAAAAGCTGTTATGCTGCAAATTAATTTCTGATATTGTTCGCTATCTGCTGCATTTCGTCGGCAGTTTGGACAATTTTTGCGTCAAGCTGATAGCTGCGCTGTTCGATTATGATGTTTACCATTTCCTCCGCTAAATCCACCGAGGATCTTTCAAGATAGTACTGGAGCTTATCCAATTCTCTTTCCTCGTCCGCCACCGCTTGACCCGAGCGCTCCGTTATAAGGAAATGATTGCTGTCGTCCTGTGCAAGTCCCCAGTTATTCGGAACCGTATACACGCCGATCATATCCTTCAAAGCCACATAATCTATAACGGTGGAATCTATATCGGTGGGGTTTCCGTCCTCGTCCGTTTCCTTTACAAAGGGTACGTTGATGTGATTCCCCTCATAATCCAAAACAAAATCGCCGTTGCAGTTTACCAACTGCCATATATTGTTTCCGTATTGGTCGTCTTCTCCTATATCGGTTATTTCAAAATCACCGTCTCGGGTCAAATAATCGTTGCCCATATAATCTCTGACCATAAAGAAGCCGTCGTTGGGCAGTGCAAAATCAAGGGGCTGGCTGGTATCGGTGAAACCGCCTATCTCCCACATAAAGTCGGTTTTATTTAAAAGCTGACCGTGACCCGTGTCCCATTCCGCCTCCGTTCTTCTCTGCTCGGTGTAAATGCAGTCCGCAAAGCTGGGGCGCAGCGCCTTGTAGCCCACCGTATTCAAATTCGCCACGTTATTTGCGGTTACGTCCATACCCGCCTGTTGAGAGATCATGCCCGTCGATGCGGAATAAAAGGCTATATTCATACTGTTTCTTCCTTTCAGATATTTATATTTTAATTAAACCTATTACAAATCGATCAATCTGCTGGTGACCTTCTGATTTATGGTATCAAAGCCCTTCAGCACCTTGCTGCTGGCTTCATACATTCTGTATGCCTCCATGGCTTGGGTCATTTCCTTGACCGGGTCTACATTGGCTTTTTCGTAAGCGCCCTGTACAACCACGTATTCCTCGTCCTCGGGGATCGCCATGGGGTCGCCGTCGTAGCGCATAAGGGTGTCACCCTCCTTGTGCACGTCCGCTTGAGGCGGTATATAAGTAAGCAGCAGAGTGTCTATTATCTGATTTTGGTTATCCCTTATAACGCCGTACTCATCGATCCTGAAATCGTCGTTGCCGATGTAAATATCACCGTTTTCGCCCTGAACCCTGCCTACTCCTCCAAGGTAAAGATAGCCCTCGTTGTCAAGTCCCCACTGACCGTTGCGGGTCTGATAGACCTGGTCGTCCTTTTCGTACCTTACGTTAAAGTACATATTGCCGTATATGGCTGCGTCAAAGGTGCTGTTTGTAAATTCAAAAGCCCCCTGCTCCAAATTGGTTTTGGAAACGTCAACGTAGGCTTGATAGGAAGTGCCCGAAAGCTCGGTTCTTCTGCTTACCAAAAACATCTGTTCCTGAAACGTGTTCAAAACAATTTCGTCCTTGCGATAACCCGCAGTGTTTACATTGCTGACGTTATTGGATATAGCGTCGATTATGCGCTGCTGATTTATCATGGACTGGACGGCTGTATAATAACCTCTGTTCATAGATAGCTTCCTTTCAGTTTCCCGTATATTCCTGAAGCTTTCGCTTAAGCAAAAGCATTGCCTTTGAATGTATCTGACAAACTCTCGATTCGGTGACGCCCAAAACCTTGGCGATCTCGCCGAATTTTAATTTTTCGTAATAGTAAAGAGAAATAACCTGTTTTTCCTTTGGCTTCAATTCGTCTATGGCGGCGGTCAAAACCTCTCTCAGTTCCTTTTCGTAAAGCGACTGATCCGCCGAACCGTCGCCTACAATGTCAAAGTTTTCTATATTGTCCTCATAAAGCAGCTCTTCAAAGGAAAGGGTGTTTGCCCCTGCCAGATCCGCCATTGCACGAAGCAGCTTTTCCTTGGGGATACCCATGTGATCCGCCAGCTCCTGATTGGTGGGGTGACGGTCAAGCTGCGAATACAGCTCGTTGTAGGCGGTGTCCAAGGTTCTGCCGAAGTGCCGCACCTGTCTGGGGATCCAGTCCTGCCTGCGGACAAAATCAATGATCGCACCCTTGATCTTTATTGCGGCGTAGGTCTCAAACTTTACCCCTCTTTGCAGATCGTAGGTCTCTACCGCTTTTATGAGAGCCAAAACTCCCTCGTTGACTATATCGTCTGTTTCCGCATATTTGCAGTATACTCCTCTGGTGGATACAGCAACATATTTCACAAGCTCCATATATCTCAGAACTATGTCGTTGCGAAGCCCAATATCCTTGGTGTTTTGATATTGTTCAAAAAGCGCAAGCTGCGACTGGGTTTCCATATTGCTATATTCTCCTTTCTGCTGTGATACGGGTTCATATAGTGATATTTCCGACTGCCTGAATTTGTGTGTTGTTGTCTATCTCACTGTAGGATAATACGGTAACTCCCGGTATAAACTGATCCAACAGCTTTTTGTAATAAACTCTTGTAAACGGAGACATAAGAATTACTATGGAGGGGAGAACGTCCTTTACCTTGTCTATTTCATTTCCCGTAGCGGTTACTATGCGGTTGGCTATCTCCGGATCGATGGACAGCACGCTGCCGCCGCTGCCGCTTTTCTTTACGCCCTGCAAAATAACGTCCTCAACTCTGGGATCGAGGGTAATAACTCTCAGAGAGCCGCCGTCGGAAAACCTTCTGGTAATGGTGCGCTTGAGAGCCTGTCTTACGTATTCCAAGGTCACCTCCATGTCCTTAAGGTTGGAGGCATGGTCGCTCAAGCATTCCAGTATGGTTTCCATATCCCTTATGGGAACGCCCTCCCGCAGCAGCATGGCAAGTATCTTCTGCAAATAACCGTAGGAAACGATATTGGGCACTAAGTCCTCCACTATGGTGGAATCTACCTTCTTTACGTTTTCCACCATGGTCTTTACGTCCTGACGGCTGAGAATTTCCCAGCAGTGCGCCTTGATGACCTCGGACAGGTGAGTGATCATTACGGACACGGGGTCGATAAGAGTATAACCCGCAATATCCGCCATTACCTTTTTGTCCTCGCTTATCCACTTTGCGGGAATGCCGAAGGCGGGCTCGATGGTGTCGATACCCTCTACGGGCTTTGTTACCTCGCCGT
>JAMPBF010000189.1 GCA_023666805.1 Bacillota bacterium | reverse complement strand
TGAAGGGATACCGACAGGGTCAAGCCCAGCTTCATTTCCGCCAAGCTGCGGATCTTATCCGCCAGGCCGCAGGTGGAAAGGGAAATATGCCTTAGGCTCATATTCCTGCCCTCTTTTTCCGACAGGATCCGCAGAAATTTCATCACATTGTCGAAATTGTCCAGCGGCTCGCCTATACCCATGAGCACAACGGAATCTATCTGTTTTCCGCTGTCCCGCTCGGTCTCGTAAATTTGCAGCAATATTTCCGACGGCTCTAAATTGCGCACAAATCCCGCCTTGGTAGAGGCGCAGAACTTGCAGCCCATTTTACAGCCCACCTGCGTTGACAGGCAGATGCTGCTGCCGTGGTGATATTCCATCAAAACGGTTTCCACCTTGTTGCCGTCGGGAAGCGCATAAAGATATTTTACAGTATCATCAAGGGTTGATACAAGTCTTTTTTGAATTTTCAGCGAATTTATATAAAAATTTTCCTCTAAGAGTGCCTTCGTTTGTGCAGAAATATTAGTCATTTCGGCAAAGCTTACCGCTTTTTTGCAATGCAGCCACTGAAATACCTGCAAGGCTCGGTATTTTTTTTCACCGATTTGTAATAATTTCTCCCGAAGCTCCTCCAAGGTGAGGGATAAAATGTCGATTTTTTCCATTATCTGCAATATTTCCTTTTTTACGCCGCCCTTATCTGACCCGCCTTAAGGTAGCCGCAAAGAAGCCGTCCCCACCCGTAACGGAGGGCAGGAAGGTGCGCATGCTCAGCTCCTCCACGCCGCTTATCCCGATAGGCACCACCACGGGGGTAAAGCTTCGGTTTTCCGCCAAAAACGCCTTGACAACGTCCTCGTTTTCCTCGGGATTTAAGGTGCAGGTGGAGTAGATAAGCGTTCCGCCGGGCTTGACGTATCTGGAGGCGGTTTGCATTATATGCTTTTGCACGATAGGCAGCTGCTCCAAATTTTTCATTTCCTTGTACTTTATCTCGGGCTTGCGGCGGATAACGCCGAGTCCCGAGCATACCGTGTCGCAAAGCACCTTATCCGCCATCGGGATATTGGGATTATACACCGTTGCGTCCTGAACGTCGGCGTTTACAATGGTAAGACCGAGCCGTTCAGCCCCTTGGCTTATCATGGACACCTTTCCGTCGTACAGGTCGTAGCTGTAAATTTTACCTCGGTTCGCCATCATTTCCGCCATGGTAAAGGTTTTGCCGCCGGGGGCTGCGCACACGTCCACCACCGTTTCGTTAAAAATGGGCTTTGCAATGCGGCAGCACAGCTGAGAGGATATGTCCTGAACATGGAAAAATCCCTTGCAGAAGGCTTTTGAGGCTTCTATCTGACGGATCCTTCCCAGCTCCAAGCAGTCGTCCAAAAGGGCGTTTTTCTTAGCCTCGATCTTTTCCTTTGCAAGCTGAGCGATAAGCTGGTCGGGGGTGATCTTAAGGGTGTTTACCTTTACGAAAAGCGGAGGTCTGCCGAAGCTGTCCTTCAGTATCTCCACTGCGGTTTCCTCTCCGAACATCTCTATCCACTTTTTGATGAGCCATTTGGGGCAGGAATATTCTATGGACATTTTGGCGGCGCCCGTCAGCTCCTTATAGTCTATTTGCTTACCCTCTCGGATAAAGCTCCGCAGGATCCCGTTTATAAAGCCCTTTCTGCTTTGAGACGCCAAATTTACCGATTCGTTTACCGCCGCATTCTCGGGAACGCCTGTGTACATCAGCTGATAAAGACCCATACGCAGCAGCTGCAATACGTCCGTATCAATATTATCAAATTCTGCGGAAGAATATTGTCGGATTATGTAATCGAGGGTCATTCTCCGCTCTATCACACCGTAAAAAAGCATTGCGGCAAAGGCTCTGTCCCGATTGGACAGCTTCTCTCGGGAAAAGGTATTGTCCAGCACGATATTCGAGTATGCACCGTTTTCCTGCATTTTTATCAGCAGCTCTAAAACCACCTGTCTGGCGCTTTTCATAAGGGTATATCCTTTCTTTTGTTTGTATTCGCACTGATTTTCGGCTGACCGTCAATTCCGCCTGCGGTTGGATATGGCGATAAGCCTTATAAGCTGTGTGACGGCTGTCAAAAGCGCCGCAACATAAGTCATGGCGGCTGCATTGAGGGTCTTTTTTGCGCCCGCCAGCTCGTCTTTTTCCAACAGCCCCTGTCCGCTTATCACCTTAAGGGCTCTGCGGCTGGCGTCAAACTCCACGGGGAGGGTCAAAAGCTGAAACAGCACCACGAAGCCGAAGAGGATTATCCCTGCGTCCACCAAAAAGCCCAGCCCCATAAACATACCGATGAAAAACAGTATTATCCATGATTTTGACCCGATCTGAGCAATAGGCACAAACATCGAGCGTATTTTTATCGGCAGATAGCTTGAATTGTGCTGCACCGCATGACCGCACTCGTGGGCAGCCACTCCGATAGCCGCCACCGAGGTGCTGAAAAAGGTGCTGTCGGAAAGGGCGACCGTGTTGCTTTTGGGGTCAAAGTGATCTGTAAGGCTGCCGTCCACCCGCATTACCGTTATGCCGTACAGCCCGTAGCTGTCCAGTATCTGCCTTGCGATTACATGTGCGGGTACGTTTCCTCTGCTGTATACCCGGCTGTATTTTTTAAAGGTGGAATTAAGCGATGCCTGCACCGCATAAGAAAATATGACCGCTGCGATCACCAAAACATAAGCGGCTGTGGGATTGTGGGTGAAATAATCAAGCATTTAAATCGACCTCCTGACTTCAGCTTCCAAATACGGTGCCCGGCTCTGTTTTTCTTCCTCTCAAAAAGTCGCTGTCCTTCATTCTTTTGCCCCCTTCGGGCTGGATCTCGGTCAGCCTCAGAATTTTTCCGCCGCAGGAAACGCACAGTCCCTTTCCCTCTACCACAGTGCCCGAGGGAGCGGCGGTCTTCCCGTCTATTATCTCCGAAAAATACACCTTTAACCGCTTTCCCTCCAAAAAGGTAAAAGCGCAGGGGCTGTCGGCAAGTCCCCTTATTTGATCGTACACTTTTTCCGCCGGGCGGGAAAAGTCGATCATACAGTCGTCCTTTTTTATCATTGCCGCATAGCAGGTGTTTTCGTCGGTTTGGGGGGTGCGGGGCGCATTGCCCTTCTCCAGCAGCTCCAAGGTCTTTACCATAAGCCTTGCCCCTATTTCCGAAAGCCTGTCGTGCAAAAGGGAGGCGGTCATATCGCCGTCTATCGGCAGCTCCTCCTTCAATATCATATCTCCCGTGTCCAAGCCCTCGCCCATAAACATTGTGGTAATGCCCGTGACCTTTTCACCCTCCATAATGCACCTTTGTATCGGCGCAGCGCCCCTGTAGCGGGGCAAAAGGGAGGCATGAACGTTGATGCAGCCGTATTTCGGCAGCTCCAACACGGCTTTGGGCAATATTTGACCGTAAGCCGTTACCACTATGCAGTCGGGCTTTATGTCCTGCAATATTTGCAGTGCTTTTTCCCCGTCCTCGCCCTTTCTAAGAGACAAGGGCTGAAATACCCGTATGCCCTTTTCCAAGGCAAATTCCTTGACCGGGGTCATTTGCAGCTTGTGTCCCCTGTTTTTTGGCTTGTCTGGCTGGGTGAAAACGGCGTCCACATTATGTCCCGCCTCGATCAAGGCTCTAAGGCAGGGTACGGAAAATTCCGGAGTTCCCATAAAAACTGTGTTCAAAGCTTTGTCCTTTCTCGCTTTACGGCAAACGCTGCGGCGGCGGGAGGGTCAATCCTCCTCGGTTTCTTCCTCGTCGCCTTCGATTATCTCATCGGCAAGGTCGGTAAAAATAACTCCGTTCAGGTGGTCGATCTCATGGCAAAGCGCTCTTGCCAACAGATCCTTGCCCTCCACCTTGATCTCCTTTCCGTAGCGGTTTTGAGCGGTTACCTTTACCTTTTCGGGTCTTTCCACATATCCCCAAACTCCCGGGGCGGACAGACAGCCCTCTTTTTCCCTTTGCTTTCCCTTCATGGAGGTGATCACGGGGTTTATAAGCTCGATCTTTCCGTCCCCCACATCTATGACCACCACTCTTCTTATAATACCCACCTGCGGAGCGGCAAGCCCCACTCCGTTCGCCTCCTGCATGGTCTGGTACATATCGTCAAGCAGCACCCAAAGGCGGTCGTCGAAATTCGTTACCTCTCGGCACTTTTTTCTTAAGCCCTCGTCGCCGAATTTTACAATGTTTCTCGTTGCCATAAGTTTTTCCTTCCTGATTGCTTTATATTTTAACTTGCTTTATTGAAAATTTCTGCGCAGATCGGTGAAATTTTTCTGATATTAACTATCCTTACATTATTTCGCCGTTTATATCCACAAAAAAGCTTACGTTCTGAAACGCCTTGTCCTTATATGCCTCCGCCAGAACGTCTCTCATTACGGCTCTGAACCGATTGTTGAATTTACACTTTATTATCAGCTTATTTCTGAATCTGCCGCCCATTCTTCCCGTTCCCATTTTTGTCGGACCCAACAGTCTTATGGGCATTGCGCTCTTTTCCCGCTCCAACCGGCTGCGAAACAGCTCCGCAAACCGCTTTGCCGCATTTTCACAAGGCAGATCCATAAGCGAGGAGAAGCCCACAAGACAAATATCGCAAAAGGGCGGGAACAAAAGCGCCCTTCTGACCTCGATCTCTTGGCGGTAAAACTCGTCGTAATCCTGTCTTGCGGCAAGCTGTAAAACGTAGTGATCCGGGGAAAAGGTCTGTAAATAAGCTCTGCCCGTCTTCTTGCCTCTCCCCGATCTGCCCACCACCTGGGTTATCAGCGAGAAGGTCCGCTCGTAGCCGAGATAATCTCCCGAATAAAGGGATTTGTCTATGGAAAGCACCCCCACCAAGGTTACGTTTTCA
>JAMPBF010000188.1 GCA_023666805.1 Bacillota bacterium | reverse complement strand
AAATGAAAATTTCCACCAAGGGTCGTTATGCGCTGCGTATGCTTTTGGATCTGGCGCAAAATCAAAGGGACGGATATTTGTCCCTTAAGGAAATTGCGGAGAGGCAGGGTATTTCCAAAAAGTATTTGGAGCAGATCGTGCCTGTTTTCAACAAGTCCGACATTCTGAAAACCAACAGAGGCTTTCAGGGAGGGTACAGATTGGTACGGACTCCCGATAAATATACGGTTGGGGAGATATTAAGACTTACGGAGGGAAGCCTTGCCCCCGTTGCCTGCCTTGAGGGAAAAAACAATGACTGCGCCAGGCAATACGATTGCATGACGCTGCCGCTGTGGCAAGGGCTGTACAAGACAATAAACGATTATCTTGACAATATCACATTGCAGGATATTTTGGATCGGCAGACCGAAAACAGCGGAAACGACTATGTTATTTGATTGGTATTCAAGTAATTGTTCAACGTTCAATATACAAAAATTACCCTATCTCCTTTAACGGGACAGGGTAATTTTTTTAATTCACAAAACGGGATCAATTCCTTGCCGTTACTCGGCAAACATGGGAGTGGAAAGATAGCGATCTCCTGTGTCGGGGAGAAGCGCAACTATAATCTTACCCTTATTTTCGGGGCGTTTGGCAAGGACAGTTGCGGCATATACTGCTGCACCTGAGGAAATGCCTACTAATACGCCCTCTTTTCTTGCAAGAGTTCTGCCTGTTTCAAAGGCATCTTCGTTTTCTACTGTGATAATTTCATCATAAATCTTTGTATTCAAGGTTTCGGGGACAAAGCCTGCGCCTATACCTTGAATCTTGTGAGGTCCTGCCGTGCCTTTGGAAAGTACGGGAGAACCGGCAGGCTCTACTGCTACTACCTTTACGTTGGAATTTTTGCTTTTAAGGTATTCGCCTACGCCGGACACCGTGCCGCCCGTGCCTACGCCTGCCACAAAAATATCAACCTTCCCGTCGGTGTCCTGCCATATTTCGGGCCCTGTGGTCGCTTTATGTACGGCGGGGTTAGCTTGGTTGGTAAACTGGCTGGGAATAAAGCTGTCAGGTGTTTCCTTGGCTAATTCCTCTGCCTTGGCGATTGCGCCCTTCATGCCCTTTGCGCCTTCGGTGAGAACAAGCTCTGCACCGTAGGCTTTAAGAAGATTGCGGCGCTCAACGCTCATGGTTTCGGGCATGGTGAGAATAATTTTGTAGCCTCTTGCAGCTGCCACCGACGCAAGACCGATACCTGTGTTGCCGCTGGTAGGCTCTATAATAACCGAACCCGGCTTTAATGCACCCTTGGCTTCCGCATCGTCAAGCATTGCCTTTGCGATCCTGTCCTTTACGCTTCCGGCGGGGTTAAAATATTCAAGCTTGGCATAGATCTCCGCTTCAAGTCCGTTCTGCTTGTTGTAATTGGTAAGCTTAAGCAAGGGCGTTCCGCCGATAAGATCCGTGATTTTTTCAAAAACCTTCATGGTTGATTCCTCCTAAAATTTGTTTTTTTGTTCAAGTTGATTGAGCCGACGACACGGGGGGCACGTTAACATCGCTTTTTTGTTTTTATGATCATCATAAGCACCTCAAATCTTTACTAATTATTCCTATATGTTTACTGGGTATTATTATAACCCGCATATTGAGATTTGTCAATAGATTTGGAAAAATATAGGCAATTCCACAAAAAAATAAGCGAATTTTTTGCAAATTTATGCAATCCGCTTATTCGGTAAAGTCATGGCTGTCCGATTTTGGTTTTGTATTAATCTCTAAAGTCAAAAAGCTCCTTGGGAGTTACCTCTAACACCTGGCAAAGCTTAAAAATTACGTCAAAGGACACACCGACCTTGCCTAATTCTATGGCGCTGATGTGGCTGCGGTCTATGTCGGCTAATTCAGCCAGCTGCAATTGTGTAAGCTTTTTTCTCTTGCGGTAGTATACCACGTTAAGTCCGAATTTCTCATATAAATCCTTGTACTCGTCCTTCAAATAAATCACCCCCTCTATTATTTTATATTGTTTATGCAAAATAATAAACCTTGTGTAAATCACATTATGCTATTGACACAAGTCAAATTATGTGTTATAATCTATTTTACAGTAAAACTGTTATAAAAAATACATAGGAGTAACAAAATGGAAAAAATTCAGTTTATGACCAGCCTTTTGACCTTTTACATGAAGGGGGAGATCAATCACAACGGAAATTTTATCAACATTAAGATTCCCAATACCTTTTTAAGATTTATACCGCTGGGCTCAAGGAGCAAACAAATAATGGTAAATCAGGTCGCTTCCACCGACTCCAGCTTTAAGGTATTCGCAAAGGATATTATTGTAGGGCTTATCGAGCTTTTTGTGGGGATAGCTCTTTTGGGGGCGGGAAATCTTTGGGGGATATTGCTGCTTTTGATCGGAGCAGGTACGATCATCAGCGGATTTCAGACCTCTATCACCCTTAATTTAAGCTCGGGAGAGATGTTTTATATTTTCTTTTTGGTTTTTGAAAAGGATAAAGCGGCGCAGGCTATCAATATGATCAACTCAGTTATTTCGGCACGCATGGACGATACCAATACCCGCATGGTAACCGAAAATCAGACGGAAAGAATCGTGGACGCTATCGGAAAAATAGGCAAATAAGCTAAGCTTGCAGGGTAGAAAATGCGGATTTCGGTATTATTACAGTAAGAGGTAATTTTTACCGTAATCAAGCAGAAGCTATAGGAGAGGGAAAAAATGTTTTGCCATCTTTCAAAAAAATTATTGACCGTATCGGCTTCAATATTGTTGATCACAATATTACGGCACAACCTTTCATTCCTTTAAAATCACGAATAAAGACGGAAATCATCAGAGCTACTTTAAAGAGGGGGATACGGTTTTAATATCAATATCCGATAATACAGCAAGGGATTTTATAAAAAAATATCCGCAATATACTTTTTTGGAAACGTCAAAAGAATATATTGCCACAAACCTCAATCAGCAGTAATTGCCGAGCATTAATTTGAAGTTACCTGATTATTCACCTTAAAAGCTATAAGGGACTGCGATTTTTTGCAGTCCCTTATAGCTTTATGAGATTTTTGGCAATGTATGAGATTTAATTTTTTAAAAACAGCGCCTTGTTTAAAAGCGCTGTTTTATGTTTAATAATTTTGTCTATATTTAAATAAGTATTAATTTATACGAATTATTTTGGGAAACACATCTCAATACTTCGCAGACTTTGAACCGTTACAGTCAGCACATAGCATTTGCAGATTGTCATACTCGGTGCGTCCGCCTTTCGACCACGGCTTGATATGATCGCCCCGCATAGCTTCATATTCAAATTTCTTGCCGCATATCGGACATACACCGCCCTGTTCAGCGTACTTGCGCCGTTTGTCTTTCTCGTCAAACGCCCGCAAATTTAAAAGCTTACCCGCATAAGGATCGCTGTCACAAGTAAGCAAATATTCAAAGATTCCTGCTTTTTTCTGTACTTCTTCGTCTGCCACAAGACGTTTGACTTCCGCTTTCATCGTTGCGGAATTATAAGTATTATTATGATATTTATTATAGAATGTTCCCCAATCAAGCCCTTTCATCTGTGCGTAGTAGTCGGGGAAAATCGTTTCGACCCAGTGGATCACATTTTGAAAATACTGCCAAAGCTCGTCTGCGTCTGCGTCATGCTGATGATTTGACATATATTCCTCAATGGTTGTATTCTGTGCGTCGGCGATCCAAGTGAGAGCCTTTTCAAGAAGCTCCTGCCGATTGGGATCACCTCTTACGTATCTGTCAGAAAGACCTTTAGCAGCACAATTCCTTTTACTGAAATGCAATTTTGCGTCTGATAGCCAAGCACCCGTATAGGACTTGTTCCGAAGCTCCTGCTTTGTCAGCCGCTCTCCTGCAATGTTCACGACCTCAAACCATTCGAGCTTTTCCGAAGCTGTACCCTCGCAGATATAAACCATAAGATCATAATTCATGATCTGCGCATATTCATCATCGGGCAAAGAATCACAGTAGAACGTTTTGCCGTTTAAGATAATCGGGTATTTATGATCAAGATACTGCATTAAAGACAAAGTGCGCTGTTGCCCGTCAAGAATTTCGTATGTATCGTCACCCGTTTTGACCCAGTACATTACGTTAAGCGGATAACCTGACGGCTTACGCAAAACCGTGTGAATGACCGCTTCTGCCTGTTCGGGAGAATAGACATAATTACGCTGATATGCAGGGCGAATATCCAACTTGCCGCCGTAGCCGACAACGCCGTTATCGTCCATATCCTTGTAGCCGTTGAATATTTCTTTTACAGGTATGTTGTGCAACTCAATCTTCATTCTTGTTTTCTCCTTTTTATGAGAATTCTTGCATAAGGTACTAAAGGATGTCCTTCTTCATCAACCATGTATAAATCACCGTCAACTGTTCCTCTATGTTGAACATTCTTCCTATATACTCTGTGTTCCTCTTTATAAGGTCTTACGCCTATTGACAAGCCTAAATTTGCTATTCCTAATCCGATAATCTCGAACTGGTCGGGGTTGTACTTGTCAAGGAATGTGATCGGCACGCCCATTATGCCGCTACATCTTCCGCTTGATGAACAATCTCTTATACTTCCGTTCTCCGTTGACAACGGGTTGTGCAACTCCGCTGTCAGCATTCCACAGTCCATTTGAGAATCCCTTTCCCTCACTTTCGGTTGCTCCGATAAGCTCGAATTGATCGGGGTTGTACTTGTCAAGGAATGTGATTGGCACGCCAATGATGCCGTTACATCTTCTTGCGTATGATGATTCTGAAGTAAGGCGTAATTCTGCGTCTGTCTGTCTGTCTGTCTGTCTGTCTGTCTGTCTGTCTGTCTGTCT
>JAMPBF010000187.1 GCA_023666805.1 Bacillota bacterium | reverse complement strand
TATACGCTGCGCCTTATTTTCGCAAGAAAGTAAGGCGTCGGTTTTTAATTTTTACAACTTTTTACAACTTGCCCTTCAACCCCTTGAATTTTCTCCCATAATATAGTATAATAAAATTTAAATATTCACAATAAAAAGAAGCA
Source organism: Bacillota bacterium (assembly GCA_023666805.1). Taxonomy (GTDB): domain Bacteria; phylum Bacillota; class Clostridia; order Oscillospirales; family Ruminococcaceae; genus Ruminiclostridium_E. The sequence goes on along the minus strand of JAMPBF010000187.1, from coordinate 4,747 downwards.
TGGTTCATATTGAGAAAAAACATGAACAAGCAATGCGGGCGGTAATAAAATGCTGTATGACGAAGAAATGATGCTAAAAGCCATAGACTTGGCAAAAGAAGCCGCCAAGCTCGGTGAATGTCCCGTCGGAGCAATAATAATCGACAAAGAGGGCAACATAATAGGCGAAGGCTATAACAGAAGGGAATCCGATAATTCTCCTACCGCTCATGCGGAAATTTTGGCGATCGAGGCGGCAGCAAAGCATTTGGGCAGCTGGCGGCTATCCGACTGCACAATGTATGTTACCTTAGAGCCTTGCCCCATGTGTGCGGGAGCGGTAATAAATTCAAGACTTAAGCGCATAGTCTACGGCGCTTTTGACGATAAGGGCGGGGCTTGCGCTTCTGTGGTAAATCTTTTTGAAATGCCCTTTAATCATAAACCGCTGGTGAGAAGCCGAGTTCTTGAAAGGGAGTGCGGAGAGTTATTAAAGGATTTTTTTCAGCATTTAAGAAAACAATGAACAGGAAAGGAATAAGAATATGTGTACGGCAGCGACTTATAAAACTAAGGACTTTTATTTCGGCAGAACCTTGGACTATGAATTTTCCTACGGCGATGAAATAGTTATTACTCCGAGAAATTATCCGTTTAATTTCAGAGAAAAGGGAGAAATGCGTTCTCATTATGCTATGATAGGCATGGCTCATGTTGCGGAGGGCTGTCCTTTATATTACGAAGCGGTCAACGAAAAAGGCTTGGGCATGGCGGGACTTAACTTTGTGGGCAATGCCGTTTATTTTGACAGTAAGGAGGACAAGGATAACATAGCCCAGTTTGAGTTTATTCCGTGGATCTTAAGTCAGTGCACAACAGTCGAGCAGGCAAGGGAATTATTGAGCAGGATCAACCTCACCGACAAGCCCTTCAGCGATAAGCTGCCGCTGGCACAGCTCCACTGGATAATTGCGGATAAAAATTCCGCCGTTACCGTCGAATCGGTGGCGGAGGGCTTAAAAATCTATGATAATACTGTCGGAGTGCTTACCAACAATCCTCCCTTTGACAAGCAGATGTTTAATCTTAACAATTACATGCATCTTACTCCAAGAAATCCCGAAAATACTTTTGCAAAGGGATTGGAATTGAACAGGTACAGTCGGGGGCTTGGCGCAATGGGACTTCCCGGAGACTTGTCCTCGCAGTCCAGATTTGTAAGGGCAGCCTTTGTAAAAATGAATTCTGTTTCGGGCGACGGCGAGCTTGAAAGCGTGAGTCAGTTTTTCCATATCCTAAACTCGGTGGATCAACAGAGAGGATGCTGTATTTTAGAAGAAAACAAATGCGAGATCACAATATATACTTGCTGCTGTAATGCGGACAAGGGTATTTATTATTACACCGCTTATGACAATCATCAAATTACTGCCGTGGACATGAATAAGGAAAATTTGGATTCCTCCGAGATCATCAGATACGAACCCATAAACAAGGAACGGATAAATCCGCAAAACTGACTTTTGTCAAACGCTTATGCTTTTTGCATTGAAATACAAGTTTAACGGAAAGCGAGGTGAGGGGAAAAGTTGAACAGATATAAAAAACTGGCGTCAAATACCGTTATACTTGCTTTGGGACAATTCGGTTCAAAACTGCTTGTATTGGTTTTGATGCGGTTTTATCAAAATATGTTGGGTGAAGAGGGCTACGGTGAGATCGGCACTATAATCGATACCGCCACCCTTTTGATGGCGTTCGCCACCCTTTCGATAGGCGAATCCATAATAAGATTCGGCTTAGATAAGGATTATAATAAATCTCAGGTTTTTTCGATCGGCGTAAAGGTCACTGCGATAGGCACCTTAAGCTGCTTTATTACGATCCCCCTCATCGGCGTATTGTCGGGTGCGCTGCCCGATAACAAGGTCATACACCTTTTAGACGCCTATTCGGTCATCACCTGTATTTACGTAATGACGGGAGGAATGAAAAGCGCCTGCGCCTTGTTTGTTCGCTCAAACGGAAATGTTCGTTTGTACGCCGTTGACGGCATTTTTACCACAATAATGAACATACTGTTCAATTTGTTGTTCCTCTTAGGCTTTCATTGGGGAAATATGGGCTATTTGCTATCGGTGATCTGCGCCGATCTGTGCTCTATTTTTTTCTTGATCTATATGGGAAGGCTAAAAAAGTACTTTGTACTTTTCGGAGTGGACAGGGAAATTCGCAGCGCAATGATAAAATTTGCCCTGCCTATGATCCCCACCACCGTAATGTGGTGGATAATAAACGCTTCCGACACCTTTTTCGTATCCGAAATGCTGGGCTTTAACCAAAGCGGGATTTATAAAGCCGCTTATCGGCTGCCCAATATGATAGCGCTTTTATCGGGCATTTTTTCGCAGGCTTGGAATATGTCCGCCATCAGCGAAAAAAACTCTCGAACCATTGCGAAGTTTTACACCGATGTGTTCAGTGCCTTCCAGTCCTTTGTGTTTGTGGTGGGAGCCGGAATGTTACTGCTGATTAAGCCTATTCTGTCGGTAATTTGCGCCGAGGCATTCCAAATCGCTTACATATACACCCCGTTTTTGGTGTTGGCGGTAGTATACAGCTGCTTTGCCACCTTTATGGGCAGTATCTACGTTGCGTCAAAGCAGTCGAAAAGATCGATGCTTACCACGGCGGTAGGCGCAGTGCTGAACATTGTCTTTAATGCGGTTTTAATACCGGCTATCGGCTGTCACGGCGCAGCGGCAGCTACCTTTACCAGTTTTTTCACCGTTTTTATAATAAGAGCCGTCGATACAAGAAAAATCGTATTTATGAACGTAAGACCGAGAAAAATGGTAACCAATACAATATGTCTTTTAATAATGGGCTTTACACTGATTTTTGTCACTAACTCCATAGCCTTTTATTCAATTCTTGCAGCAGTATTCTTATTTGTGGTAATGGTAAACTTTAAAGCATGCGTCAAAATGGTCAAACAAATTTTAGGAAAAAGAGGATAAAGGAGAAGGAATTATGGGATTGTTTTTAGAAACCGCTATTGTAAATTGCAGCGATATGTCACTGCTGAAGCGGAGCCTTTCGGAAATATCCAAGGAAAAGCCCGACTTTGAGTTAAAGCCCGAGGAATGCCGCTTTCATCAAAGAGAGAGCCGAGGGATACAGCTTCTTTTAAATGAAAACTGCATGGGCTATGAGAAGCTTGCGGAAGCTATTTCCCAAAAAATATCCTCTTATGTTATGCTGCTTTATATTTATGACGAGGACTTTTGGGGATATTTTTTATATGACAGGGGTCGGGAGATCGACCGCTTCAGCCCCGATCCGGAGTATTTCGGAGAAGCCGAGGAACACAGTAAATACAAAGGCAATGCGGAAATCGTTTCAAAGTATTTCGGTATACCAAGGGAAAGCATTGAAAAATATCTTGTAAAATGGACGGATGAATTTTATGAGGATGGAGATATTTCAGCCTACGAAAACGACCGATATGCCTACGCCGATTGTTGGCAAATGGCTGATTTTATGAAGAAGCTGGGATTTTCCTATGAGTGGTGAAAAATGAAAGTAAAATTTTATGAAAACGTGGAGGACAGCCTGATAAAATTTTCCGTAATAGTGTCACAATATGAAAATAACTGGGTATTCTGCAAGCATAGGGACAGAAATACTTATGAAGTGCCAGGCGGTCACAGAGAATTGGGGGAAACTCCTTTGGAGGCTGCCGAAAGGGAGCTTAAAGAGGAAACGGGGGCTTTGGATTATAAAATTACTCCCGTGTGCGTGTATTCGGTTTCCGACGAAGTAAATGACAAGGAAACCTTTGGAATGATATACTATGCCGAAATAAAATCTTTCGAGAATGAGCTTCACAGTGAAATTGAAAGTATCCGGTTTTTTGAGAATGTGCCGTCAAATCAGACCTATCCTTTAATACAACCCATGCTTATTGATGAGGCAGTCCGCAGGGGATTCGGCAGCGGGAAAAATAAAAAATGACCGCCGATAAGCAGTCATTTTCATCACCCATTATGATCTTGTATTATCAAAGCTTTTCCAGCTGCTTTTCACAGTGCATGACCATATTGAGCAGCACCGAGGCGCTTTTGCCGTATTCCTTTTCCAATTCGGGACGGTTTATTGGCGGAGCCTTTACATTTGAGCCTTTTATGGCTAACTCCGCCTTTGCCCCGGTGATCGCTTCTTGAGCCGAAACCAAGCTCTCGGCGGTCTCTTCCGATATTTTAAACAAATTCCTGTCATTGGCGGGGTTGGTTTTGTATATAAGTCTAAAGGCTCTGTACACCGCACAGGCGAAAATATCATAGACCTTATCCATTAAAACGCCGTTTTTTGTCTTTGCAAGCAAAGAATATAATACGTCAACGCTGTTTGTAACCAATTTCTTGGCAAAAACAGAGGACAATTCCTCGGCGGTGAGGTTTCTTGCTTTTTCGGGCTCTGCCACGTCTTTTATATCCTCATTGGAGATAACTGCGCCGTTGCTTACGGGAGATTTGCCCAAAAGATAATCCGTGGAAACATTATAGTATTCCGCCGCCTTAAGCAAAAATTCCAGTCCGCACTCGCGCTTGCCCTTTTCGTAATGGGAAAGAAGAGCCTGCGCCACGCCTAAATCCTCTGCCGCCTGCTTTTGGCTTATATTCTTTTCTTTTCTGAGCAGTGTCAGTATTCTTGGAAAATCATTCAGCATTAGTTTTTCGACCTTTTCTGAGTTAATATTCGTAGA
>JAMPBF010000186.1 GCA_023666805.1 Bacillota bacterium | reverse complement strand
CGGCGTCTTTAAAAGATAGACTTTGTCTATCTTTTAAAGCGAAAACAGTATAATATTGAAAATACCTATTATTATTGTAACACTTAACGGTATTTTTTTCAACTTATTAAAGGAATATTTGATAAAAAATTACAAATACTGACCTCAAATGAAATTATTGTCTGAAAGGATCAATAAATATGAAAAAAATTAACTCATTTTTTAAAATAACCGCCGCTGCGCTGGCTGTATGCGGACTTTTGGCGGCGATACCCAAAAGCTCCGTCCTGCCCGTATATTCGCAGCAGGGCAGCAGCGGGCGAGAGGTGGAGGAGATACAAAAGGTTTTACAGGAATGGGGGCTCTTTAAGGGCGAGATCACGGGCTATTTCGGCACGGCCACCGAAGCCGCCTTAAGAGCCTACCAAAAAAACAACAACCTTCCCGTAACGGGAGCGGCAGACGAGGAGACCCTTAAAAAAATGGGTATAACCATCGGTCAGACGCCCACCGCCACTCAGGCAAACATTAACCTTTTGGCAAGGATTATTTCCGCCGAGGGCAGAGGCGAAAGCTATGTGGGACAGGTGGCGATAGGAGCGGTCATATGCAACCGCATCGAGCACCCTTCCTTTCCCGACACGCTTCAGGGGGTAATATATCAAAACGGCGAGTTCACCGCCATTACGGACGGTCAGTTCAACGAGCCGGTGTCCGAATCCGCTTACTATGCCGCAAGAGACGCCTTGGCAGGCTGGGATCCCACGGGCGGCTGCGCTTATTACTTTAATCCCAAGAAAACCAGCGACGAATATATGCACAGCAAGGAGGTCGTTAAGATCATAGGCGACCATTATTTTTGCAATTGACTTTTTTTCCGCCTTGTGATAAAATGAGGGTGTGATATGCTACGCATAATACCAATTCCCGTTTAAAATATAGACGAGGTCTGTATTTTAAAGCGAAAACGGTATAAGGCACAGCTGTTGCACCCTTTTGTATTGGAGGAGAATAATGAAAAAAATTATGCCTTTTGTTATAAGTCTGTCGCTTTCCCTGTCCCTGCTTTCGGTAAACGCCGAGGCGGACGGAAGAACCTTTACCGTCGGAGATTATGTTTATGAGGAGGACGACGGCGAGCTGGAGATCGTCAGCTATTCGGGCTCCGAAGCAGAGGTAACGGTCCCCGACAGCATAAACGGCGTAAGAGTTACAAAAATCGACGACCGAGCCTTTTATAACAACACCGCTTTAAGCGCCGTCACCGTTCCCCAAGGGGTCAAGGAGATCGGAGAATACGCCTTTTACGGCTGCACCGCCCTGACCGTTGTCAGTCTTCCCTTGACCTTGGAGGAAATAGACGAATATGCCTTCAGCGGCTGCTCCTCCCTGTCGGAGATAACTATCCCCTCTTCGGTAAGAGATATAGGCGACGGAGCATTCTCCCGCAATCCAGCCCTAACGGAAATGACTTTTCCCGAGGGGGTGAGAGAGTTAGGCGATAACGACGGCATAGAGGGCGTTTGCTACTCCTGCGCCAATTTGACTTCGGTAAGCCTCCCCTCTACCCTGACCGAGCTTAATCCCAACAGCTTCGACAGCTGCACCTCGCTGACGCAGGTAGCTTATAACGGCACAAAGGATCAGTGGGACAGATTGTTAAGACAAAACAATATAAGCAGTGTCGCCTTTGACCAAAAGCTGAGCTTTGCGGCAGGACAGGGAAACAGCCAGCCCCCCGCCAACACTCAAGCCCCGGTCAACAGTCAAGCACCCGCCGACAATCCGGCTCCCGCCGACGCCCAACCGCCCGCAGTCAGTCAAGCCCCTTCGGAAAATCCGACGCCCGCCGAAAACCCGATCGGCAGTCAGGCTCCCGCCGAAAACCAAGCTGCGGTCACCGAATCGGTAAATACCCTGCCGCCCGTCACTCAAGCCGACACGGCAGGCAATGCCCGGGAAACGCTCAGCGATCGGGAGTTAATGGAATTATATCAACAGCAAAACGACGAAACAATAAAAAACATACTTGTGATCCAAGGCATAGCGATAGGTGCGCTGCTGGTGATACTTATAGCCGTAATGCTGCTGTCTTTTGTTAAAAAGCAGTCGAAAAAGAAAGCAAACGAGGAAAAGCAGGCGGCGTACGACAGGGAGAAAAAGGACGAATGATCATCGGTTACATTCGGTACATAAAAGACGGCTGATTGCGTTTGGCAAGCAGCCGTCTTATTTTCAAGACAAAATCCCTAAACATCCAACCCAAAGCTCACCGACAGTGCGCCGTCTACCTTTTGCATGGCGTCGTTGTCCAGCTCGCCCATTCTTTCCTTAAGTCTCTTTTTATCTAATGTACGAACCTGCTCCAGCAGCACAATGGAATCTTTTGCCAAGCCATAGCGTTCCGCATCGAGGCTTATGTGAGTGGGAAGCTTTGCTTTTTCCTTTTGACTGGTGATAGCTGCGGCTATGACGGTGGGCGAGTGGCGGTTGCCGGTGTTGTTTTGCACTATCAGCACGGGACGCACTCCGCCTTGCTCCGAGCCTACCACGGGGCTTAGATCGGCATAGTAGATTTCGCCTCGCTTTATGTTCATTTTTTCATCATTCCTTTCTGTTGGTATTGCTTCATCAACTCTCACTGTTAACCGATAAGGGGGGACAAGTAAAGCGCCGAGCTTTATCGATTAAATCCGCAAGGGTTAGGTGGAGAGCAACATTATCCTTGTATTGATATTCTTAACAAAGATAGGAAAAATATTCAAGCAATAAAATTCTCCTCTACATTTTATTATATTGGCGGATTAATTGTTACTTTTTGGCAAATTTTTCCTGATCCTGTTTGTATTGACCTTTTGTATCGGCTTTGATATAATGAATATAGAAAACATAAAGGACGCTGTTATGAAAAAATACTATTATAAAAATCCGTGGAAGACGGGTGCGGAAAAAAAGGGCTTTAAAATAAGGCTTGCGGTGGGCTTGGCGCTGCTTTTGCTGTCGGCGGCGGTTTTGATCGCAAGCCGTTTAAGCACACCCTTTGCGGATTGGTTTTGTTTTAATGTTTACCCTGTTTTTTCGGGAATAGGCTCGAGACTTTGGGGCATTTTCCCCTTTTCCGCAGGGGAGATCCTTTTGGTTTTGACCGTAATAGGCGGCATTGCGGGAATTGTGTGCCTTATAATCTACATAAAACGGAAAAAGGGCTCCAGGTTCAGGGCTTTTTTGGGCGGATTTTCCTATTTTTGGCTTTTCGGAGCGGTGATCGCCCTGCTTTTGACCTTTAACTGTCTTGTGGGCTACAGCCGTACCCCTTTTTCACAGTACAGCGGCTTGATCTTGGGGAAATACACTTCGGAGGAATTAAAGGGTCTGACCCTCGATCTGATAGAGGAAGCCAACAAGGCGGCGGAGGAAGTAATTCTTGACGGCGAGGGCAGAGCGGTAAAGCCCGAGGACTTTTCCGCACTTGCCGTAAAAGCCATGGAGAGCCTGGCAGAGGATTACGAGGTGCTTAAAACCTATTATCCTCAGCCCAAGGGCGTTGCCGCCTCTCCCGTAATGTCAAGCTTTAACCTGGCTGGGATCTACTTCCCCATTACCGTAGAGGCAAATTACAACAAGGCGATGCCCGTATCCTCCCAAGGCTTTACCGCCTGTCATGAGCTAAGCCATTTAAGCGGCTTTATCAGGGAGGACGAGGCTAATTTCCTTGCCTTTGCCGCCTGCCGCAAAAGCGAAAGCCCTTATTTCAGGTACAGCGGGTATTTGGGTGCGCTGACCTATGCCTTAAACGCCTGTTATTCCGCCATGGATAAGGAGGAATACTACAGTCTTTGCGAAAAGCTATCGCCCGTGATCTTGGCGGAATATTCCTACCGCAGCAGCTATTGGGAGCCTTATCAGAAAAAGGTCACGTACCGGGTCTCCACTGCGGTAAACGACACCTATCTTAAAGCCAACAACCAAACCGACGGCACCAAAAGCTACGGCAGGGTGGTGGATCTGATGCTGGCGGAATGGAAAAAGGAGCATAACCTGTCTGACAGCGGCATACAATAAAGGGATCGCAGCGGATAAATTTTTGCAAGCTCAAAAAATTTTCCTGCAAATATTGACTATAGCTTAAAGCTGTGTTATACTAATAGCAGAAATTTTTAATCTTTTATTAATGCGGCTTGCGGAAATCAACAGACAGGAGGGCGAGGCAGATGCAAAGGATACTTATTGCAGGAAAAACCAAGCAGGTATGCGAAAGCATTGCCTCTCTGCTGTCGGAAGAGGAGTACAGCACCTTTTCTCTCACCGACGGCATACGCATGAGAAGCATAGACGCAGAGGACTTTGACACAATAATCATCTCAACTCCCTTGGAGGACGAATTCGGCTTGGATTTAGCGGCGGAGCTTCACGGGAAAACCTCCGCCTCTCTGATAGTCCTTACCAAAGGGGAGCTGGCGGAGGAGGTACAAGCCAAGATAAGATTTACGGGAGCTTTTGTGATCGGCAGACCCTGCTCAAAGGCGTCGCTTATTCAGGCGATAAAATTTGCGGAGGTGGCAGGGGAAAGCCTGAAACGGCTTACAGAGGAAAAAATTCGGCTTGAACAGCAGATAGAGGACATAAAGCTTATCAATAAGGCAAAGACCTGTCTTATGGAATATCTTAAGCTCACCGAGGAACAGGCTCACCGCCAAATACAAAAGCAGGCTATGGATCTCAGAAAAACACAGAAGCAGGTGGCGCAGGATATTTTAATTATGTACAGCTTATCGTGAGATGAGGATTTTCTGTCTTTAGCAGACGGCTTTTTGTCTTTAGCAGACGGCTTTCAGGTTTTGGGATTAAAAGGGCGTTTTTCTGAATTTGTATCTTTGTTGATGTGCTCTCTTTTATGTGCTGCGCATTTCAACCAATGTTTGATTTAATTCCCAACGGGAA
>JAMPBF010000185.1 GCA_023666805.1 Bacillota bacterium | reverse complement strand
CCAAGCCTCTTTTCCCTCCGAAATTTAAATGTTTTGACTTTTTCGACAGACTGAGAATTTTGCAAGGCAAAATTCGCAGCCTGTCGCCCCCCCCCGCAGTCGGGTTTTCCGCCAAGCTGATTATTTTTTATTAACACCCCAAACCGTTCAAGGCAATAAACGGCAGCAGCTTGGCGAAAACCCTCTGTAGTCGGTTTTCCGCCAAGCTGCGTTTTATTCTTCGGTCTTATTCCTTTACGAAGCTGTCCTTGCCCAGTCCGCAAACGGGGCAGACCCAATCCTCGGGAATATCTTCAAATTTTGTGCCTGCGGGGATCCCTTCCTCGGGAGCTCCTTCCGCTTCATCATAAACATAGCCGCAGGGGCAAGCGTATTTAGCCATAATAAGCTTCCTTTCCGAGAGCTCCGCTCTCTAAACAAAAATATTTTTTGGTGTTTTTACTTAAATATACTTCCGAAACCCAAAAAACGCTTTATGAAATGCCTCAGTCGATTTCCACCGCAATTTTTTGGTTGTATCTTACAGCGCCTGCACGCATAATGGTGCGGATTGCTCTGGCGATCCTGCCCTGCTTTCCGATAACTCTGCCCATATCGTCGGGGGCTACATGGAGGTGATAAACCACCACGCCCTCTGCGTTGGGCTCGTCAACGGTCACCTGCACGGCTTCCTTGTCGTTGACCAGCTCCTCAACCATTGCTATAAGCAATTCCTTCATTTAAGAACCTCCAGTCACTTCTTAAGCAATCTCTTAACGGTATCGGTAGGCTGCGCACCCTTCTTGATCCATTCCTCCGCCTTTTCGGTATCGATTTTTACCACTGCGGGGTCGGACTTGGGATCATAGTAACCGATCTCCTCGATAAAACGTCCGTTGCGGGGCGAGCGGCTGTCTGCCACTACTATGCGGTAGAAGGGGTTGTTTCTTGCGCCCATTCTTCTAAGTCTGATTTTAACTGCCATTTTTCTTTCCTCCAAAAATTTTGTTTTATTGCTTCAGCGGTCCGATCCCGAAAATCCCTGTGCCGTATCCTTTTCGGCAAAGCCCGAGAGCCGATCGAAAAGCAATATATTTTTTATATATTACACCTTCAGTGTTAATATCCTTTTCTCAGAACGGCGGCATGCCGCCCATTCCGCCCATTCCGCCAAAGCCTGCGGGGAATTTGGGCATTCTCTTGCCCTTTCCTCCCTTAAGCTGCTTCATCATCTTCTGCATCATATCGAACTGCTTTAAAAGAGCGTTTACCTCGTAAACCTCCGTACCGCTGCCCGCTGCGATCCTGCGCTTTCTCTTGGCGTCTATGATAGAGGGCTTTTCCCTCTCCTTTTTGGTCATCGAGTGAATTATGGCCTTGGTGTGCACCATTTTCTTTTCGTCGATGTCCTCGTCCTTGATCTTGTTGGCGCCGGGGAGCATGCGGACGATAGAGCCGATACTGCCCATTTTTTCGATCTGTTCAAACTGAGCCAGCAGATCGTTCATATCGAACTTGTTTTCCTGAAGCTTTTTGGCAAGGCGCAGCTGTTCCTTTTCGTCAACGGTGGATTTTGCCTTTTCGATAAGGGAAAGAACGTCTCCCATGCCCAATATCCTGTCCGCCATTCTGTCCGGGTGGAAGGGCTCCAAGTCGTCTATCTTCTCGCCTACGCCCGCAAATTTGACCGGCTTTCCCGTAACGGCCAGCACCGACAAGGCAGCGCCGCCCCTTGTATCGCCGTCAAGCTTGGTCAGCACCACGCCCGTGATCTCCAGCGCCTCGTTAAAGCTCTGCGCCACATTGACTGCGTCCTGACCCGTCATTGAATCGACGGTCAGCAGAATTTCGTCGGGCTTTACCGCCTCGACTATATTCTTAAGCTCAGCCATCAGCTCCTCGTCTATGTGCAAACGGCCTGCGGTGTCCAAAATGACCGCATCGTAACCGTTGTCCTTGGCGTACTTAACGCTTTCCTTGGCGATCTCCACAGGATCTGTCTGTCCCATCTCGAAAACCTTGGCACCCGCTTTTTCGCCCACGATTTGCAGCTGCCGGATAGCGGCGGGACGGTAAATATCGCAGGCGGCGATCATGGGGCGGCGGTTCAAGCCCTTTAAATGCTTTGCCAATTTTGCCGCATGAGTGGTTTTACCTGCGCCCTGAAGTCCGCACATCATGATCACGCAGGGAGGCTTCGAGGGAAAGTTCAACCTTTGGGTGGTGTTGCCCATAAGATTTTTCAGCTCGTCGTGCACTATATCTATTACCTGCTGGGCGGGGGTGAGACTGTTCATTACCTCGCTGCCCACCGCTCTTTCGGTGACCCTTGCCACAAAGTCCTTGACCACCTTATAGCTGACGTCCGCCTCCAGCAGCGCCATGCGAACCTCCCGCATAGCGTCCTTGACGTCCTTCTCGCTTAGCTTTCCGTGGTTCCTCAGATTTTTAAACACCTTCGACAGCTTGTCGGAGAGCCCTTCAAATGCCATTTTTCTACCTCGATTATATAAGTTCTCTTAATTCTTCCAAGATATTTTCCGCTTCCTGCTTTCTGCCCTCTTCTATGCAGTCCTTCAGCTTTTGCAGCAGCTTTTCGCCCTTGCTGCGCTTGGATAAAAGCCCCAAGGCGCTTTCCAGCTCCTCCAGCCTTTCCTCGCACTTTTTTATGCAGTTAAAGGCGGCTTGCCGGGTGTTGCCCGTTTCCTCCGAGATCTCGCCCAAGGACAGATCGGAGAAATAATACATCTCCATGGTCTCCTGCTGCTTTTCCGTCAGAAGATCCTTGTATATATCGTAGCAATCCGCTTTGGTCAGATCCTTAGCCATTTTTCCTCCTGCCGTCATCCTATTTTGGTTGTCAGCACTTGACGATTATATCACCTTTTTGCGTAAATGTCAATAGGTTTACGCAAATTTTCTTGTAATAATGTACAACTTTTTACCTAAAAAAACCACATTGTGACTATATTGAAAAATTGCTCATTATATGGTAAAATAATAAAATAACACTTTTTTTCGGGAAAGGACGTGAGCGGGCAGATGTTTAAGTACAAAAAGGTAATGATCGCTACCTTCACCCTATATTTTCTCTCACTATCCATACATATAATCTTTGCCTGCCTAAATTTAACGGGTCGTCAGATGCTTGCCGCCATTGTGTGCGGCGGGGTCATGTTTGTCGTGCCCATCGTGATCTTTGCGACGGGCAAGCTCCGCAGCTTTATGCCCTTTATCCTCACCACCTTTTATATAGCCGCCAGCCTTGTGATGTCCGTATTTAACAAAACCGCCATTTATCTTCCCCTGCTCTTTGCCTGTGAGACGATAATCAGCGGCTTTTTCCTTTCCCCAAAGCTCTGCACATGGCTGCTGATCATGTCTGACGTTGTGCTGGTGCTTAACGGGGCGCTTTTTCTACCGCCCGACGGCACCACCGTGACCTCCTACATTATAATGTGTCTTTGCTACAATTTCTCCGCAATGGGAATGGCTCTTTTCGTCTACTCGCTTCAATCGAACCTTTCCTCCTACGGCAAAAAAAATAAGGAGCTGTCCCGCTCCAACGACCGAAAAAACAACTTTTGGGCAGTTTCCGCTTCAAAAATGCGCAGCTCCGCCGAGGAGGTCTCGGAAATCGCCACCTCGATTTTGGTGAGAAACGATATTTCCGCCCCCGTGCGGGAAAAGCTGAGGGAAATACAGGCTGACACCGGCAAGCTGCTGATGACCCTGAACGACGCGGAGGATTACGCAAAAATAGAGAGCCAGGAAATGACCCTCAGCCGAGAGCCCTACAGCTTCGGCAGCTTGGTAAGCGATATTGCCAACTTCTGCTCCGCCGCCTGCGCCGACAAAAGCGTTTCCTTTTCTCTTGACTGTAAGGAGGACATTCCCTCGGTGCTGATCGGCGACAGCCGACGCATTTTTCAAATAGTTATGAGCCTTTTCGACAACGCCGTTAAATTCACCGAAAACGGTCTGATCACCGTTTCCTTTACCGCAAGGCGCTCGGAGGATGGGACAGCCAATCTCCGCATACAGGTAATAGACACGGGCACGGGCATAACTCCCGACGCAGCCAAGAAGATCTTCACCGTATATGCGGAAAAAAACGGCGACGTACCCTCTATACATTTGGGTCTGGGCATGGTAAAGCAGCTGGTTACCCTTATGGGCGGCTTTATATTTGCGGGGCGGGAAAAAAGCGGCGGAGCCTGCTTCACCCTGACTATCCCGCAGGAGATACAAAATCCGCAGCCCTTTGCGGCGGTGGAGCAGTCCGAAAAGCTCCGAGTGCTTTTGTACCTTAAAAACGACGGCTCTGCCGAGGCTGCACAGAAGCAGCTGGAAAGGCTCGGCGTAAATTCCAGGATTTGCGGCTCCCGCTCCGATTTTATGCAGGAAAAGGACGGCTCGGGCTTTACGCATATTTTTGTGGACTACGGCTTTTATCTTTTCGACAAGCCGATCTTCACCATGCTGTCAAGGCGGCTTAAGGTCGTGGTCTTGTGCAGCTTGGGAGACAGAGGCGAAAACATCAGTCTTGTGCAGAAAAACATCAGGGTGGTGTTTAAGCCCGTTCATTTGGCTATGCTGGCAAGCATATTCAACAACACCTCGGACGGCGTTCAAACACAGATGGAATTTACCGCTCCCGACGCCAGAGTGCTTATAGCGGGCGACAACACGGAAGCGCTGAAGGCGCTTTCGGTATACGGTATAAAAGCCGTTTACACTGTGCCGAGCCTGCTTATGGACGAGCTTGAAAAGGACGATTACGACATGGTGTTCTTGGGCGACAATACAGGCGGCGCAGCAGCCCGCATACTCTGCATGGAGGGCGGACAGTTCAGCGATCTCCCCGTAATTGCGGTGGGTGAAAGAAGCGACGGCTGTTCCGCCGCCCTGCCTCGGGGCTTTAAGCAGTGGGAGCTGGGCA
>JAMPBF010000184.1 GCA_023666805.1 Bacillota bacterium | reverse complement strand
CACTCTTTCCCTACACGACGCTCTTCCGATCTCTCAAACGCTTTTTGAATATGCTCGCATTCCTCACTGAATGGCGGATTCATAATGACCGCATCATAAGTGGGATCTGGCTCAACCTCCAACAAATCATGAGCGATGAGGTTATGCTTTTTCAGCTGCAAAATCTCACGAAAATCAGCCATGCGCTCAATGCAGTCTACCTGATCGGTTACTTCCTTTACGGCGTCGGCAATATTTCCGATGCCTGCCTCCGGTTCGAGAACACGGCTGGTTGAGTCAATAGCAGACAAAGAAACCAATTCCTTTGCCAGGGCCTCCGGGGTAAACTGAATGTCTCCCTCCTGATGCAGTCGTGCGTTGAAAATCAGATCACGCAGTCGTATAGCGTCTTGATCCGGCGGCGTAACAGCCATTTTTACAAGACTGTCAAATTCACTCACTGCTTTGTTCAGTTCTTCCGTTGTGTGGATACCTGCTTTTTGCAACCGTTTAACCCGCACATCGTCAGGTTGCGGATACTTGAATTCTATGTAGGAATTACTTGCACTGTATTTTTTCGCCCAAGAGAAACAGCGCATATCCTCATAAAAAGCCGACACGATCAGATGTTGTTCCAGCAAGGACAATGAGCCTCCTGCCGCTTTCTGTTTCAGATATTCGAGCAACTGAATATGCGCACGGTATTCCTCTTTCCTTTTGTCGCGCTCCTGTTGCTCCCGCTGCCGTTTGCGTGTATTCGTGAGATAGGTACCGCTCAGTGCGTCAATCTTGGTTTGAAGCACAGCCACCTGTTTTTCAATCTTCTGTATGCAGTTCGTCATTTTGTATTCAACCTTTCTTTCATTGATGGTATTTGCAGATACTGCCGATATGGTACTGCTGTCCCGCTTTGGCCAAACGCAGAAATTCATCCATGGTCAGCAGCATTTCGCCGTTTAAATAAACATAATCATCGTCTTCATCCACAACAGACTTTTTGAGATCCGATATCAGATTGCATATGTCATTGAAGCGATGAAGATAGTCCGTCTCCGTCAGCCCGTAAAGCGCTTCGATAAGCTGATGAAATCCGGCGTATCGGGCGGCAAAATGCCTGCCGTGTGCTGCGTCCTCATTGAGAATGAAAGCCGACTTTTTCAATACGCCGAGATTTTCTGTTTTAAGCCATTTCCCGAATTGCCGCAACGCTACGCTTCTGTCTTCTTCATCGTCAACCGTCGCACATTTTTCGAGAAATACGATATGTTCTCCGATAGACATGGCGTCCATCCGGCTTTGCTTGATAGGCTGGGTATCAATTTCAAAAATGCTATGATACATAAATTTTCCTCCATTTTATTATTCTTGCTGCAAGCGTTTAAGGTGGGCCTGCAAAAACAGCATATTATCCTTGTACTGCGGCAGAAAAGGCTGTGCATAATCGTATGCTAAATAGCGAAACAGCAGTGTGTACTGCTCGGCTTCCTGCAAATCCATATCCGATATATTCCGCATAAGTCTGCCAAGCTCCGGGAGTATTCTGCATTCTTCATACAGGTATTCCTCATCTTGACTCGACATATTGCGCCGCTGCCATTCCCGCGGGGTAACAGAACCGTTCTGGAAGTGATGCGCCTGCTCGGTGCACAAATACCATCGAATATGTCGCTCCTTTTCGCAGGGATCCGCTGTGAACGGATACAGCCTGCAAGTGCGGGGACGGACAGGATAAATCGCGCATCGGTTATCTTTTAGCATTCTGCATATGCCGCTGTTATTGACCGTTTTCAGTACGAAGACATAAAATCCCCGTGACAGTTCCTTCAAATCGGTTATCTCATCCAAAAGGTCGTCGGCAGAGCCGGTATAACCGTTTTTCAGGTATTCCTGAACGATCCGAAAAGCGTCGAGGGGTTCCAGCACAATGCTGTCCCGCACATTTTTACAACATGCGCCGCAAGCTGTACATTTGAATTTGATTTGCTGCCTGTTGGAAACCGGCAGTATGTTTTCAAATAAATCCATCGTTACATGCATCCTTTCATAACATCATCACAGAAATCCGGATTATCATAAATGTTTCCGATGACTTCTAAATCTTTTCCCCAATAGTTATCAAAGTCTGCGCTGATACCGCTTGATAATATGATAAATCGGGCAGTATCTTCGTCCCATTTGATTACGCCTCTTTCTTCATCACGAGAGATATCTACAATATCTCCTTCAAAAATTTTTGATCCGTTCCTATCATCTATACCCGTGTATTGACCGACAGTATCAGCGTACACCGGATGCTTTTCAATAGGGTCATACGAATAAATAATTGAGAAAGCGCCGCCTCTGTCGTTCTGGTGAAAGACGCCTCCATATACCCAACAACTCGGCATAGGATCGCCCGCGACATTCCTGATCTTTTCTCCGAAACGCCTCGTCTGACCTCTAAATAATAGTTCTCTCATCGTCATTATCCTTTCTCTAAAATGGGTATGCCGCGGCAAGCGGCATACCTCTACGCAACCCTTTGGTTGTTATCTTCGTAAGCCTTTGGGTATAATTCTTCTTCGCCGCCGTAAAGGCGTTCCAAAAAATATTTTCTGCTGACCTTTCCGGCAATTGTGATGTAGCCTTTACGATCCAACTCGTCGTTTAACCGTTTGATAATCCGGTAGGCGGTAGAACGGGAAACGGACATGATTTCAGCCGCTTCCGTCGCTCCTATAAACTTTGCCATTGATTTTTCCTTCTTTCCTAATTTTTAAGAGATAAGGACGCCGTAGCCGGTAGCTGCAGCGTCCTTGCATGATTTATGCACACATTTTCAGAAACAGCGGAAGCGCTGCTCGATTGGCAATCGGTTGATGGCACACCCTATAAACCGAATTCATCGTCTCGAAACAGATAAAATCCGTTCTTTCTTCTATAATCTCCACCACGGGCGAGGTATAAATAAAATCGCCGCCTCTGGAGATTACGGCACGGTTGCCTTCCTGTAATGGAAAGACAACATGGCCGCTTATGTTTACTACTTTCTTCATTCGTTTCTGTCCTCCTTGTGAATCAGTTCAGCAGCACATCTATTACTGCCGGATAGCTGTTACTGAGCGCTTTGTTAATATCCCGAAAAGTCATATGCTCGGCTTTCGCAATATCGTGCATGCGGTCGCCCCGCGCTTTCATACGGATGATATGCATTTCACGTTGGGGTACTCTCTGTGCAATAGCTTGCAGCAGAAGCTCCGTTTCAAAGAGCAGCATCATTTCATCCGAACGGCTGACAATATCCTCCCAATATAAGCCGTCTTCATCTCCGATCAGTGCGTCAAGGCTGACAGTGGGAGCGGAGCGTTTCGGTCGGGAGAGATATTTGCAGTAATTGGACACCGAGCTTCTCATTCGTTTCCACGCCAAGGTAGAAAACTTAAAACGGTGTAAACTTGGCACCTCACAATATTCCTGCACGGCACGCAGATATCCGAAAATAACAATGTCATAGAACAGGGATTCCGGCAGATTTCGTTTTTTCAGAAAAGCGTGTACTAAATCGTGATTTTCCTCTGCGAAACGCTGCTGTTTTCCTGTAAGCGGTCGTATATTCATCAATAAAAATCCTCCTGAAACAAAAAATAGGGATACCATCGGCCGAAGCCGACAGTATCCCTTGAATCATTGAACTGCACTTTTTACAGAGGCAATTCCTCTCTGTCACCGTCAACGGCGTTGCCGCCGGATATGCAGAAATGCCCGTCATTGTCTGTGGCGGTATATCCGCTGTCCGATGCGTAAACCGTAGTGTCGGAACGGTTTTCCGCTTCGACGGCACGCTGCAGATTCATCAAACGAATCTGCTCGCGGAAGCTGCCGGCGCATTGCTTGATCTTAGGAATATCCTCGCCGGCAAAGTCGGAGAGCTTGCGGAAGGTGGCAACGCTGTAGGTATTACTGCCGTTATCCACACGCTTCAGACCGATCTGCACGACAAACGACCATGCAGGGCGGCGTCGTGCAATGCAGACGGCGTTCATAAAATCGTTGAACGGCGTAAGGCTTGTAGGCGGAAGCGAAAGGAGGACAGGCAGATACTCTCCGCTACGGAGAATATAAAGCTGTCTCATGTTCTTGCACGCCTTGCCTTTTCCCTTTGCGTCCGTTCCGTACTTGTTCAACTCGCACATAGCGCAAGCGCCGCCGGGATCACCGATGCCGGTTACTCCGTCTACCGAAGAACAGTAGGGGGAAACATTATCGTCATATTCCGCACCCGCCGGCCAATAGGCGCAGGCAGGGTGATGATAGACAATAACGCCCTCGATCGTTTTGGCGTAGTCGGGATTTTCCGGATCGGTACCCGGCAGTTCAAACTGCTGTGTTCCGCCGCCGGGGATCTTTACTCGCTGAAAATTCGGCTGCAGTCCAGCAAATTCTTCGGACAGCTCCTCTTCCGAGAAGATGTCGTCAGCCGGCGCCATATCGGGCAGCAGGAATTTAGTTGCGGTTTCCATTAAGTTGTTTTCATTCGTGTAAGGCATAGTTTGTTCCTCCAAATTTTATATAGATTTTGTTTTGCGGCAGCTTTATGCGGCTGCCTGATTGATCCGATTCCATTGTGCAGAAGGCATCGACAAAATGTTGTAGCCGATAGCCTCCAGTGTGGTGGCACGGTCATAGCTTTCTACGCTTTGGCTGTGCCGTGTGACTGCGTTGGCAAGAGCGTAAAGGCTCATGTCATTGTCGGCGGTTAGATGGTTCAAAACGCCGTCCTGTTCGCTTTCCGTTACGCCGAATTCCCGTCCCGTTTCCTGTACCACATCAAGGACATGATCGGCGCTGAAAAGCCGTTCCCTCGCTTCACGGATACGAGCTACAGTCTGTTCAAACTGTGGTTCGTCTACCGCCTCTCGGACGGTTTCCCGTATCTGTGCAAGAAACGGAGAGTTGTCGCTCAGATACGACTGCTCCGGCGGAATACT
>JAMPBF010000183.1 GCA_023666805.1 Bacillota bacterium | reverse complement strand
CAAGAGTGTAGATATCCTCGGCGGCACGGATTTCGAAAACTGCACCAGAAAGCGTTCCGATTTTATAAACAGGCTGATAAACGCCGCTCTGCTCGATAACAGATTGAAAGACCTCACCGTTTTTGGTGACTTTGATAACGCCTTTCTGCGGCATATTGGGACGGCTGACTTTCACGACAGTGATTGCGCCGTCTTCAGTTGCGGTATCTGCCGCTACATCGAAATAGACCGGCTCTGCATTTAACACATAACCGTAAGGCGCCTGCACTTCAACAAGCGAGTAGCCGTTTCCATAAGGGAGTTTCTGCGGGGTTACGAGCATACCGTCTGCTGTCGTGTAAAAAGTGTCAATCTCGGTGTACTCAGGGTAGGTGTAGCTCATAACGATTTGGTTGCCGTCAGGATCATACAGTTGGAATGCCGCTCCGGCATACGGGATCGTCAAACCCGATTCTGCATCGGTTTTGATAACTTTGATGTAGGACTCGAAGTTGGAATTGTTCGCCAGGTAGCGGTAAGTCTGACCGTTTTCAGAGATGAACACATCAAAATCGGGCAGAAGCTCCCGGCCTTCCCATCCCTTCGTCTGATGGACGGTGTAAACGCCGTAGGGTAGATCCTTTGACTGAGCAAAGCCATATTCGTCGCACACAAGATAATCTTTTTCCGATTCCTTTGCAGCATCATAGTTTCCCGAAGATTTGAGGTAGATTTCAAACTCCGCACCGACCTCCGGTGTTTCCAGCTTTGTGCTGCCATCATCGGTATGCTTGATGATGGCGATATTTCCGGTTGTGACCTCTTCATAGCTTGTCATTTCTACCGTATTCAGCTCATATACATACTGCCCGGGAGCAGCAGGTACATGGTGAACGGTCTTGTCCAGCAAATAGCCTTCGCTGGGCGTGACCTCGCTGATTGTCCAGCCGTCACCGCATACATAGTAATCGGTAACGAGCTTTCCGTCTGCTCCAATGGTGTAGGTGTCAAGTAGCTGCCCGTCCTTGTATACGCCGTAAACCGCTCCGGCAAGGGTTGCGTCGCCCTGGGGATTTCCCAATGTATCCGCATCCAGCTTATACAATTCGGCACGCCATTTTTTCAGGATGTTTTCAAAGAAAGATTCCGTAACCTTGTTCCATTCCACATTTACCGTCTTAACAGCGGGAATCACATAGCGGTCCGGCGTGTTTTCCTCCAAAAGCACATAGCCGCTGCCGATGGGGACACGCTCAAACAGTGCAATGCCGTTTTCATCCATAGCTACTTTCATATCCACTGCATCGCCGTAGACGGAAGTGCCGGTTAATGAAAATACCAAGCCTTTTTCCAAACCGTCCTCGGCAATCTTCGTGACACGGACAGAGCCGTACTGCCGGTTGTTATCAATATCCAGCGTAATCAGAGGCGAATCGTCGTCGATTTTGACCTTCCACTCTTTTGTTTCGCCAAGCTGATAAAACTCCGGGATTTTTGTCTCACGTACAATGTAACTACCGTAAGTGATTTCAACGGATTTAGCGTAACCGCTGCTGTTGGTAGGACCAATTACTGTTACGGTCTTGCCCGCACTGTCATAAACGGTAAATTCGGCGCCGCTCAGATCCCTGCCATCCACTGCGTCGCTCTTGATAATTTCAATATGGCCTTTCTTCAGTTCGTTGGTCGCCCGAATCGTCACAACTCCGTTATTTGTGCCGTTGACCGTAACATTCCATTCGGTCTGTCCGTGTGCCTTGTAATTCTTAGGGAAGGTGGTTTCCACCACACGATAGCTTCCGTATGGAATGTCCGCCTTTGCCGCATAGCCGTTGGCATTGGTAGGTCCGATGGTTGTAACGGTTTTTCCGGCACTGTCATAGGCAGTAAAAACAGCGCCGCTTAAATTGGCGCCGTTCACATCCTTTTTGTAGACCTCAATGCTGCCGGTTTTCAGTTTGTTGACCGCGTTGATGGTTGCTATACCCTTGTTGGCAGAGTTCAGGGTGACTGTCCACTGAGATGTGCCGGAAGTCGTGTAATTCTCAGGGAATACGGTTTCAATTACTTTATAGGTTCCCAATTTAAGCCCGTCTTTGTATGCATAGCCGTTTGAGTTGGTGGGACCGATCAAATACTGCTCGTTGGTGGTCGTATTGGTGGCGGAGAAATATGCTCCTGCAAGGTTCTTGCCGTTCGGATCCTTTTTGTAAATCTCAATCCGCCCGGTTTCTCCTGCAAATTCGGGCACAACGATCTGCGCCACTGCTTCCGGATAACCACCCTTGGTCATGCCCTCGATGCTGTTGATTTCAGGTCCTCGGTCATTGCCCACATGCGTAACAAAGTTGACGCCGTTATAGTAACCGGCATACAGGGCTACATGGGCGATGGTGCCTTCCTCGATGGATCGGAAAACGATCAGCGAGCCGATAGGGATTTCCTCGCTTGCAGAAAAGTTGCTGCCGTCGGCACTTTGTGTAAAGCTAATCCGTCTGGCTTTGCCGTTTGCTACCCAATCGTTTGCCGCCGTGTTGTACGCCGAAGCGGAACGAGGGTTGGACGGACAAGGCACGCCGGAGGTATCCACTCCGGCGATATTGGGAAGGTAGTTATAATAGACATAGCTCACATAGGAAGCGCAGCAAAGACCGCCGCTTTGGAAGCTGGCGATGTTTGGGGCAAGTCCGGTGGCTGTACCCGATTGAGATACCGTTTCCTTACCGCTCGGCCCGTATCCGTAGGTAATGCCGGACAAGACGGAGCTGCCTTCCATTTTGTATCCGTAGTTTTTGAAGATCGTTCCATCTGTTTTCTGGCTCTGCACATTGTAGCCGGTGTATGCCAGCGCGTCTAAATAATCGTTGTTCAGCATATCGGACGGAATATCCGACGATGGCGCCGCAAAGACGCTGAGAGGCAACGCCGAAACCAACATCACTACCGCTAATATGGCGGAGATCAGTTTTGACTTCTTTTTAATTTTCATAGAATCTCCTTTCAGTTTCTAAAAAAGGGTATGAAAAAAGCTCCATTGCCTGAACAATGAAGCTTTCTCTTTTGAATTACATATTTACTTTTCATCGGTATTTTCCTGTGCCATGGCAATATCGCAGTACCACATATCGTTGCGGCAGGTAACACCGACGCCGATGTATCCGTACTCTGCAGAACCCACATACGCCCAGTGACCGGGGCTGTTTTTTATCAGCCGTGCAAGCGACTTTGCCACCTCGTCTATCGTTCCGGCATAGCCGCCCATACCGATTGCCTCTCGGACATTTACCGTGTAATACGGCTCTCCGGTCATACCGTAAAGAGGCGGATCGACATACTGCCCGTATTGCAGGGCGGTTGCCGCTGCCCGTTCGTCCGCAGTATCGTGCGCAAAGTTGGAAACAAGCTGTCCGCTGCGGTACTCGGCATAGCGTGTAAGTCCCGACAATTTTACAGCAGAAGGGCATCCCTGTTCAAAACGGTACTGATTGATATATGCCAAAACCTTGTCTGCCACTGCCTGCGTATCCGCCGCCCCTGCATTCGGTTCTTTGGGCTGCACAGGTTCGTCAGGCAGATCGCTTGCCGCCGGTTCAGGTTCCGAGGGCGGTGTGGGCTTTGGCTGCTCGGAAACGGTGGGCGGAGGATCGGGTTTTGTCGGCGCAGGTGCATCGGATGCGGATTGACTTGGTTTATCCGACGCCACATCCGCTGTCGGAAGCTCTGGCTCTGACGTCTGAGAGTAATCCCGCCTATCGGATGCAGCTTCGGAATTGCTTTCGGAAATTTCCGAGGTTTCCGATGTACTGACAGTTTCCGTTGTCACGGACTCCGAATTAAAAAGTTGTTCCTCCGATGTGATTTCGGAAGGAATTTCACTATCGGATTCCGGCGGAGCTTTCGCCCGACACCCCGTTGTTAGAATCATAAATACGAAAAGCAAAGCAATCATAAGATTACGCATATTGGAAATACCTCCTAAAAATCGTCTTGCTATATATTTACGACCTCATCCCAATCTTTTTCAACAGCTCATAAATTCTGTTTGATGATACGGGTGATGATGCCTACCGCCACGCCGCGTTCTTCGTCGATATGCGTAACGGCAAAAGAAACGTCATCCTTCTTTCCGGGCATACGCCTGTCATAGCAGGAATGGGCAATCGCATTGACACCATTCGTCAGACGGATATAGACTACGCCTTTGTGTATGTCTGTAACCTTGCCGGCATACTTGCTTTGAATACGGCATTTTTTCAGATTGTCTCGGCTGGTGTTATCCGACACGCTTTTGGCGTCGGCACGGATGGATATATCTTCAACGCTGTCCCGTTTCACCTCCAAAACACGAACAAGTACCTGATCGCCTACGGAAAAACGGTCATGTGCGTCGCCGATCCAATCCCATGCGAGATCCCTTGCCATAATGGATGTCTCCACTCCGAACGCTTCAATGCGGATTGCCTTTTCCGCTACGGCAATGACACGCGCCTGAATGATCCGTCCGTCATAAATGCGATAAGCGCCGCTGTTATCCGTCTCCATATAGAAAAGCTGCCGTTTTTTCAGCATCGCTTCCTTGCGGCTTGCTACAATGCTGCGTGTTTTGGAATCAATGCCCTTAACGACAAAATCAATCTCAGCGCCAAGCATTTTGCTGATCAGCTTATTCTGACGGGTTACCATTTGGGTATAATCGTCACCCGATAGCTGATTCGGGAATTTAACGGTCATCTCTTTAAGTGGAATGACAACACGAAAACCCTTGTATTCCACAATGGCAATGGTCTTTCCGGCGTCGGTCTGCTCAATGCCGCCGAGATACCCGGTCAAAATACGGCGAGTACGGTAAGCGTTGTGGATTTCGTGCCAGGCAATATCGGATACGCTTTCTTCCGTTTCCACATCAGCGCCGACTTCCAGCGTCAGAATCGGATCCGCTTTCGCTTTGGCGCTTCGCCTCGCAGGAA
>JAMPBF010000182.1 GCA_023666805.1 Bacillota bacterium | reverse complement strand
AAATATGGGAAGTTGCCGATTACATAGGCGACTCCTTTGGGCTGAGTAAGAAGGCGGCCGAAGTAAAAGAACAGACTGTTCTCATGTGCGGTGTCCGTTTTATGGCGGAAACCGTAAAAATGCTGTCGCCGCAGAAAAGGGTATTACTTGCCAATCCGATTGCGGGCTGTCCCATGGCAGATCAAATGGACGCGGAGCCTATCGCACAGATGAAAGATTCTATGCCGGATTATACCGTCGTTGCCTATATCAATACAACGGCAGAGCTGAAAACCGTTTGCGACGTCTGCGTGACTTCGTCCTCTGCGATTAAGATCATCCGCAATATACCGAACAACAAAATACTGTTCATCCCCGATTGCAATTTGGGCGACTGGATTGCAAAGCAAGTGCCGGAGAAAGAAATCAGGCTCGTCCGCGGAGGATGTCCGACGCATTTGCGAATCACAAAAGCGGATATAGAGCGTGCCAGAAAAAATCATCCCGGAGCTGAAATACTGATGCATCCCGAATGCCATCCGAGTATTGTATCAATGGCGGATTTCGTCGGCAGTACGACAGAAATTATGTCATATGCAGAAAAAGGTACAGGAAGCGAATATATTATCGGCACGGAAAACAGTATTGTGGAGCACCTGCAATACAAATGTCCTGAAAAGAGCTTTTATCCCCTTTCCAAAGACTGTGTGTGCCACAATATGCAGGCAACTACTCTGATGGATGTTTACCGCTCTGTGAAAGGGATTGCCGGCGAGGAGATCGTCATGAGCGATGAACTCATCGAGTCTTCACGGAAATGTATTGATGAAATGCTGAGGCTTGGGGAATGAAGAGAGCGATTATCGCTATGAGCGGCGGCGTGGATTCCTCCGTTGCGGCTTGTCTGATGAAGCAGGACGGCTACGACTGTATGGGCGTGACAATGAAGCTGTTTCATAATGAGGACATCGGGATTCCAAGAGAACATTCCTGCTGTTCTCTTGACGATGTGGAGGACGCCCGAAGCGTAGCTTTTGCGTTGGGGATGCCGTATCATGTCTTTAATTTCTCCGATAGGTTTGAGGATACGGTGATCCGCCGTTTTATTTCTGCATATGAAAACGGAATGACTCCAAATCCCTGCATCGACTGTAACCGTTATTTGAAATTTGACAAGTTGTATCGCCGTGCAAAGGAACTGAACTACGACTATGTAGTGACAGGACATTACGCTCGTATCGAGAAATCCGAATCCGGAAGATACCTGTTGAAAAAGGCTGTAGATGCAGACAAAGATCAAAGCTATGTGCTGTATGCGCTGACGCACGAGCAGCTCGCACACACGCAGTTTCCCCTTGGCAACATGACAAAGCCCGAAGTGCGGAGCATTGCCGAAGCACATGGCTTTATCAATGCGCGAAAGCCTGACAGTCAGGACATCTGTTTCGTGCAAAACGGAAACTATGCGGATTTTATCGAGGAGCATACGGGAAGAAAATATCCATGCGGCGACTTTATAGACAGAGACGGCAATCTTCTCGGCAGTCATCGCGGTGTGATCCGTTACACGGTCGGTCAGCGAAAGGGGCTTGGGCTTTCCTTTTCCGAACCCATGTATGTGTGTGCGGTTGATCCGACTGAAAACACTGTAACACTTGGAAAAGAGTCGGAACTGTATTCGCAGGCGCTGACGGCGACAGATATAAACCTGATTTCCGTTCCCTCCATTGACGAGCCATTACGGCTGAAAGCAAAGGTACGCTACCGTCAGTCTGAACAGTGGGCAACTGTTATGCAAAAGGATGCGGATACACTGCGTATCGAATTTGACAAGCCTCAGCGAGCGATCACAAAGGGACAGGCAGTCGTACTGTATAATGGAGATATCGTTGTAGGCGGAGGAACGATCGACACGGTGGGATAAAATATATTTTTCGCTCAAACTATACGAGGTATCAATTTATGGCTTTTTCTGAAAATCAATTGGAACGGTACTCCCGACATTTTGTTCTCCGTGAGATCGGCGTATCGGGGCAAAAGAAATTATTGTCCTCCAAAGTTCTTGTTATCGGTGCCGGTGCTTTAGGATCAAGTGCTCTTATGTATTTGGCGTCTGCCGGAGTCGGAACCATAGGCATTGCGGACTATGATTGTGTAGAGTTATCCAATTTGCAGCGGCAGATCATTCACCGTACCGAAAATGTAGGAATACCGAAAACCGTTTCCGCTGAACAAACACTAAAAGGGGTCAATCCGGATATTTCTGTCGTTCTTCATTCCATGCCGGTAACTGCCGACAACATTGAAGATATGATAAGCCCTTATGATTTTGTCATAGACGGCACAGACAGATTCGAGACTAAATTCCTGATAAACGATGCCTGTGTCCTTTTGGAAAAGCCGTATTCTCACGCCGGCGCTGTTCGTTTCGGCGGTCAGACCATGACCTATGTTCCGAAAAGCGGACCGTGTCTTCGCTGTCTGCTGGGAGAAATTCCGCCGCATGATCAGAATACGATGTGTTCCGAAGCGGGTGTTCTCGGCACTGTTACAGGAGTGATCGGAAGTATTCAGGCAACGGAGGCGATAAAATATCTGCTTGGTATCGGGCGGCTTTTGACCGGCAGAGTTTTGAATTTCGACGCTCTCGAAATGAATATGCGCATTACTGAAATAGCAAAGGCCGATCCTCATTGCCGAGTGTGCGGAGAAGCGCCTGATATTTTATCGTTGTCTGAGAATCGGGATCAGTACGAAGTACACGGATGCTCATTTCCTGGAGCGCACGATGCAGGTGAAGCGAAATGATAAACGAAATAGGCATTTGCGATTATATCAAGAACCGTTTGGAAACTGACGACGATATTCTGGTGGATATACGGGAAGAACTCATGTATGAATTCGGCTCACTTCCGGGTGCTGTAAACATCCCGATTGACGATATCCGTCTTCTGTATCGCTTGCCGAAAGACAAAACTGTGTATGTGTTCTGTCAAGCCGGAGAGATCAGTGGCGAGATCGCAGAACTTTTATCAGACGCAGGCTATACTGCATATAACCTGACGGGCGGATATCGGGAATACCTGCGAAACAATATAGGATTGAAAGAAGAGAGTTAATGATAAAATGTTAAATCAATTTTCAAGAACAGAGCTGCTGTTCGGCAAAGAAGCCATGGAAAAGCTGGCAAACTCCCGTGTCGCCGTTTTCGGCATTGGCGGCGTCGGCGGATATACGGTAGAAGCGTTAGTGCGTTCCGGTATCGGAACAATCGATCTAATCGATGATGACAAAGTATGTCTTACCAATATCAACCGTCAGATTTATGCAACACGAAAAACCGTCGGAAAATATAAAGTGGATGTCGCCGAGGAGCGGATTCGTGAGATCAATCCTGACACGGTGGTAAATACATATAAAACCTTCTATATGCCTGAAACAGCACAACAATTCGATTTTACGCAGTATGATTATATTGTCGATGCGATTGATACAGTTAAAGGTAAGCTGGAATTAGTGGAAAATGCAAACGCCGCAGGAACGCCCATTATCAGCTCTATGGGAGCCGGAAACAAGGTCGATCCTACGGCATTTGAAGTAACGGATATCTATAAAACCTCCGTTTGCCCTCTTGCCAAGGTGATGCGCTACGAACTAAGACGCAGAGGCGTCAAAAAACTGAAGGTTGTATATTCCAAAGAGCCGCCGATCACACCTATTGACGATATGTCAATCAGTTGTCGAGTGCACTGCATTTGCCCGCCTGGAACTGCAAGAAAATGCACACAGCGCAGACAGGTTCCGGGAAGTAATGCCTTTGTTCCGTCTGTGGTAGGATTGATTATCGCCGGAGAGGTTATAAAGGATCTGGTACAACAAGGTTAAGATCAACATTGTATATTCTTATGTTTCATAATGAATCAGGTCATAAAATGTAAAATGCCCGAAACAGACTAAACTCAAAGCTTGTTTCGGGTGTTTTCTTTTATATGTATCATGGCAAGATGATGATACATCATTACTTGCTCACATATCATAAAAAATTTCGCAGTAAATCCTCATAACCGTTTTTCTGCATTTTCTCCACCGCATATTTCAGCCATTCTTCCGGCGTCGGTATATCGCCCTCACATGGAATAGCCTCCCATGATTTTCGCTTTTCGGGGTCAGGGTCATTTAGTCCTTGCTTAATCCGAGCCGAGATGATTTCCTTCAGCTGTTCTACTGTAATATTTCTTTCACGAGCCATCCGCTCAAAAAAGTTATCTTGTTTTTCCACCTTGTGATCCTCCTGTTTTTCCAATAGTATTACCGCTATCCCTCAAAAGCAATCTTGCTATATCCCTTTTGGGAAATAGCGTATCTACTCATTGTGACTATTATACCACCATTTTGGGGATTATAATAGATACAGATTGGTAGGTGAGGGTATGGACGCACAAAAAAGAATTAAGCAATTGATGGAAGAGCGCGGTTGGACGGATTATCGCTTGGCAAAGGAAGCGGAGTTATCGCATTCTACCGTTACAAATATGTTTAACAGGAACAACGCACCGACGTTGCCCACATTGGAAGCGGTCTGCAAAGCGTTTCAGATTACCTTGGCGCAGTTCTTTTCCGAAGGAGACGAGCCGAACGCACTGACGCCAGAACAGCAGGAGCTCTTTTCAAAGCGGAGTACCCTGACGGAGAAGCAGAAACAGCTATTGCTTGATTTGATGAACACGATGTAAAAGCACATTGAACCTCCGAACAGGGAGGAACAATGTGCTTTTTCTTTGCCGTTTTCTATCTTTTAACGATTACCCCTAAAATTTAACGAATACCTATCTTTTAACGATTACAAAGCCGATTTGAACGCAAATCAGCCCCAAAAAACGAAAAAAGCCGCTACAGCAGACCGCTGCGACGGCTTCATTTGACTCT
Organism: Bacillota bacterium; assembly: GCA_023666805.1. Taxonomy (GTDB): domain Bacteria; phylum Bacillota; class Clostridia; order Oscillospirales; family Ruminococcaceae; genus Ruminiclostridium_E. The sequence continues at coordinate 75 of JAMPBF010000182.1, read as the reverse complement.
GAAAAGTCCCGAAACGCCCATAAAATAAGGCTTTTTCAAGCAAAAATAAAGAACGCTAACTTTGTATCAAAATTA
>JAMPBF010000181.1 GCA_023666805.1 Bacillota bacterium | reverse complement strand
CGTTTACAGCTTCATCATAGTGCATAAGAAATTCACCCGCCTGTATTCCGCCCGCCGAAAATCCCATAACTGCTATATCGTTGGGGTCAATGCCGTAAATGTCGGCGTTTTTCCTGATAAACCGCACCGCTCTTGCAACGTCCAGCGCTCCTTCCTCTTGATTGTAAGGGCGCAGACGGTAATCGACAACGAATGTTTGATAGCCGTATTCTCTAAGAGCCGCCGCAGTTGTCAGCGAATCGGTGAAATTGCCTCGGAATTGATATGCGCCGCCTGCCATAAGCACAACAGCGCCCTTTGGCTTTACTCCCTCACGCATAGGAATCGCCGTTACGTAAGGACGAAAATCCCATTGGTCAAAATAGCCGATCATACCTTCCGTAAAATCGGTTACGGCCGGAGCGTTTCCTTCCTCCCAAAGATACAGCGCCTGAAATTATGTCGGGTCTGCGGCGGTGTTTAAAACCGTTTGATTCCCCTCGGGCTCGGGCATTCTTTTAGACGCATAGCCCTGATCCCAGTCGCTGATCTTGCCGCTGCCGTAGTTATATTCCTCGGGAAAATCGTCGGGCGTGGCAACGGTATCCGACGATGTTCCGTCTCGCCGTTCGTCGAAGGTGAGCAGTTCTTTTGTGTTTGGAGCTTCATTCATATCCGTGTTATCTCCTGTTATTGATGATTGCATGGTTGACGCTGCGGTCTGCTGGTTTGTACCGCTGCCTGTGCTTATATCATTGGACGGTGCTTCAGCTTCGCAGCCGCTCATAAGTATTGACAGCATTGTTATTATACATATCGATGTTTTTTTCATAATGCTCCTCTTTTCAAAATTCATTGTTTTGGAAGTGCCTTGTATTCTTCTTCGGTAATTCGCTCAAACCATTCAACACCGGAATTTTCCGGATTCGTGTTTATCGCAATATGAGCAAACTCTGTGTTTGCGCTGCCTCCATGCCAATGCTTTACTCCCGGCGGACAGTATGCCACGTCGCCCGGATACAGGACCTCCGCTTGCTGACCCTCGATCTGATGATAACCGACACCGTCCGTAACGATTAAAATTTGACCTCCCTCGTGGGAATGCCAATTGTTGATCACTCCGGGTTCAAACACGACATAATGAAGATTCGGCGCACCCGCCGCATTGTTGTTCCCAATCAGTGAAGAAACATAAGCCGCTCCGCTAAAGGTTGGGGACGTCATAGTATTTTCCGCTTTCGGGAACATAAATCCGTCATTATTTTCGGTGCGTCCTTTATATTCCTCCGAAATAAGATTTTCATACTGTTCGTCCGTTACTGGTTCCCCCAAGCTGTCCGTGGAATAATGAGAATCATAAATCACAAGCTGCGAGAACCAACTGTCCGACGCAGCGCCGTGCCAATGCTTTATTCCCGGCTCGCATTCGACGATATCGCCCTTTCTGATGATTTGGGCAGGCTGTCCTTCTTCTTGATAGTAGCCGACTCCGCCCGTTACAATGATGATCATTCCGCCGTGACTGTGCCATCCGCTCCTTGCTCCGGGTTCAAATGTAATGTTGTTTGTCTGCGGAAAATTGTAAATTTGTTCATTGGCAATCATCGGAGCAAGATAGGCAGTGCCGATAAACGAACCGCCGTTCAACGGCTGTCCGATCGGAAAGGTAAAATCCTTTTTTTCGGCGGCTCCAAAGAGGTTTTTTATTTCTTCGACTACGGTATCTGCCGCAATCTCGGAGGGCAAAATGCCGCCTTCGTTCTCCGACCGATCGACGGAATTGTCGGGCTCCAATATATCGCCGTTATCGTTGGAACAAGCTGACAAAAGCATAAATACAGCGAAAAACAAGGCGGTATACCGTTTGAAGCGTTTCTTTATCATAACAGTTGGTCTCCTCGGTGTAATATTTTTTATCGCAAGGTATTAAAAGTTCCCTATATATTATAAAACAATCGAGACCTCTTGAGAAGTCTCGATTTGTTTTGCAGTATATACCTTTTGGTATTCACTTCTGTTCATCAACGGGCAGCACCCTTTTAATATATCTACAGCCATAATGCTCCACCCACATCTTTATTCTGTTACAGCTCAGCTCCGTCGGAAAATGCGCTGCCCACACGCTCGCCCAATACAAGATAGCCGTTGTTCACGGGATCAAAGGCTATTGGGCGCAGCTTTGCGGGATCGACCTTTCCGTTTTCGTCCAATACAGACTCGTCTGCGCTTACATTCACTATCTCGCCGATAACATTTCCGTCCTCGTTGAATTTTACCAACCTGCACTCCAATGCCATAGGCAGCTCGTTGATAACGGGAGCGTCCACGTGAGAGCTTTTTGTTACGGTAAAGCCAGCCTTTTTCAGCTTGTCGGGTTCTTTATTCGCCGAAACGATTCCCACATAATCGCAGGAAACAACGTGAGCTTCGTCCGCAAAGCTGACGGTAAACGCACCCTTTGCCTTGATGTTTTTGGTGGTTTTATGGTCTGCGCTAAGACAAAGCACGACTTTGTTTGTGTCATAGATACCGCCCCAAGCGGCGTTCATTGCGTCGGCGTTCCCGTCCTCGTCGTAAGTGCCTATTATCAGCACAGGCAGGGGGTACATCCATGTTTTTGCTCCAAAATCTTTTCTCATAATTTTTACTCCTTTTCATATTGCAATAACCAATTTTAAAATAAGGTAATAAGAGAATCTTTTTACGAGTTCTACTTAAAATCATGCTGTGAAGCCTAGCAGTTTTTCTTGATGAATTAGTTAATCCTTTTTCAATTGAAAAACCCTCTCCAGTTACGAAACAAATATCATATTCAAAAGTGGAAAGTTGTTGATACGCAACAACATCATCACACACACCCCTAACGCGCATTTTTCCACCAATAACAATAATATTTGCTAAAGGACATTTTTTGTATGCCGCATAAGCAATAAGAGTAGAATTTGTAACAAGCGTAAATTCCATATTGGGTAAATACTTTACCATCATATTACCCGTAGTACCAGAATTGATATAGATGGTGCTTTTTTCTGTTATATGTTTACAAGCAGACTGTGCAATTTGATCAAAAAACGGATTTCTATCATCATCGTCATTTTCCAATGTCCATTTCCATGACATATTTAAATCGCTTTGCATCATATTATCACCTAAAATTTATTTGAAAAAAGATGTTCATAGGGTTGTGAGGTAAACGAATGGTAACAAATATCTCCAGCGAAATTCAAAAAGTTATTTAATCTTAAAGAAAAGACTGGATGAGTAAACAATTTTAATGCTTCTGAAGGTTTAATCCATATAACCTCTGATGTCTCATTTGATACTCGTGGCACTCCCTCTACGTAGTCACATATAAAATCTAATGTGATTTTTGTTGGCACTTGTGTTTTTCCATCATGCCATATAGTTTGTTGAACATTAGAATAAATACCGACTAATTTACGAACATTTACTTCTACTCCGCTTTCCTCGTAAATTTCTCGTTTTAACGCTTCTTCTAAGTTTTCGCCCACCTCAACTTGCCCCCCTAAAAAACTCCATGTATTTTTTCGGACAGACTTCGCAACCAAAATTTCTCCAGCTTTGTTATAAACCAACCCACCAACTGCTATAATATGAACAGGCCAACTCATCTTATTCATCTCCTTCTACTAACTTCCCTTAGGCGATTGCGAAATGTATAAAAGGCTATTATAAAGTTATTGTTCAAACGTGTATATTATACATTTTCTCCACTTTTTTGTGAATAATATTCGCTTGTGTCTTTTAAAGCCTTTTGTTCCGTCATTGACTTTTTCACATTTCGCAATTGGGTAATATTGCAAGATTTACTATAAGCCCTGTTACCAGCGAAAACGCCATAACAAAGGCAATGTACAAAATAAATTTTTTCAGCCCGAGCACGATTTTCAGCGCACCTAAGTTGGTTATCTTTGTGGCGGGACCCGTTATCATAAAGGCGGCCGCACTGCCCATGCTCATTCCCATCGACAGCCACTCACGTATAAGCGGGATAGTACCGCCGCCGCAGGCATAGAGCGGCACTCCGATAGTTGCCGCCATTAAAACACCGAAGCCCTCGTTGGACTTTCCGAACAGCTCCGCAAAATCTTCTGCGGGAACATAACGCTGAAACAGCGCAGACAGCAATACGCCGATAAGAAACCAAAGAGCGGTAGCCTTGACGTTTCTGCCGAGATTGAACAAAAAACGCAAAAACGGGTTTGGGTGCGTATCACGGCTTGCTTTCGGCGCAAAGCCCTCGAAGTTAAAAAAGGATTTGTTTTTATAAAAAATATGCACCAATATCCCCGCCGCTATCCCGCAGATAAAGCAAGAGACTATGCGTATCGTTAATGCAGCGCCACCAAGAGCCGTAGAATACATAATAAGCTGAGGATTAAGCAGTACGCTTGACATCATAAACGCCGCCAGCCAATCATCCCGCATACCGTGCCGGGAAAAGGACGCAGCTATCGGGATAGTGCCGTACATACAAAGGGGAGAGGCTATGCCCAAGACGCTTGCGGGGATAACTCCCCATATACCCCATTTCTTGTCCCTTATACGGTCAAAGGCTTTGTGTATTGCGTCCTTGGCGAATACCGACACCAGCGAGCCTATTACCATTCCAAGAACCCAATACCAAAAAATTTGCCTTAGCTGGACTGTAAAATAGTAGCCTACGTAGACAAACTCCCTTTGAATTACCTCGAAAAAATCATTCATCAATGCTTACCAAATCATAAGTGCGGCTGCCCAAGCCGATCTCCTCGGCATGCTCAAGGGTATGCAGACCGTTTTGACGTTCAACACGCTGCTGCAGACTTTGGCTGCCCTCGGCGGCAAAGCACAGGTCTATAGCCGCCTGATCTATTGCAACGGGGTCGGTGGAGGCAAGTATGCCGATGTCGTGTATATCGGGCTGGGCGGGATTTCCGTTGCAGTCACAGTCAATGGAAATATTATTTAATACGCTGATGTAAATTATCCGTTCGCCGCTGCCCAAATAGTCTGAAA
>JAMPBF010000180.1 GCA_023666805.1 Bacillota bacterium | reverse complement strand
TGCCGCTGTCCAATTTGGTCAGGTCGGGTATCTGATACTTGTTGCCGTCGGAATCGGTGACGGTCAAAATCCCGCTTGTATTAAGGCGGAAATTTGTCCACCAGTCGTTTACCGCAATCTTTTTTCTGCCTGCGGTGGTTTCTGCGTCAACGAACAAATACCCCATTCGGTTGTCCCGAATAGAATACACCTTGGTGATTATCGGGATATAGTAGCGGAAATTAAGGTATTCCTCGCAAAGCCGTCTTTGCTCCTCGGTCATTTCCTTCAGATCCTTTACTACGCCGATCTCTATCCATTCCTCTTCATCGTTTCTGAACGATACGCTGATGTAGGTGTCCAAGCAGTAAAAGGGCTGAAGACGGGTAAGGCTTACCTCCTCGTAGCTTTTGCCCTCGTAATCGGCATAGAGATAGCCGCTGTCCTTACGGGTCAGCTTAAGCTTGGAAACGTCGATAATTCTTAAGGTGTCTATTGCAAAATCTTCTGTTTTATATTGGTTCATATTAGCTCCTTTTTCAGTCAAGGCAAATGGTTTTGAGAGCCTCTGCCTGTAATTTGTACAAATCGAAATATTTGCCTTTTTTGTGGATCAATTCCTCGTGAGTGCCTGTTTCCTTGACCTCGCCGTTTTCGATAACGCAGAGCATGTCTGCGTCTCGGAGAGTGGAAAGGCGGTGGGCAATGGCTATGACCGTTCTGCCCTTTTTAAGATTTTCGACGGCGTTTTGTATCTTTCGCTCGGTGCGGGTGTCCATGGAAGCCGTCGCCTCGTCCAAAATCAGTATATTGGGCTTTTGTATCAAGGCTCTGGCTATGGAAATGCGCTGTCTTTCGCCGCCGGACAGGTCTGCGCCGCCGCTGCCTATCACCGTGTCGTAGCCGTCGGGCAGCTTTAAGATAAAGTCGTGGGCGTTGGCGCTTTTTGCCGCTTCCACTACCTCCTCCAAGGAGGCGTCGGGTCTGGCGTAGCGGATATTATCAGCCACCGTGCCCATAAAGATATAGGTTTCCTGAGATACTATGCCGATGCTTCTTCTCAGATCCTCGAAGGCTATATTGCGGATATTTATGCCGTCGATGGCAATAGTGCCGTTGGTGGGGTCGTAGAGCCTTGAAATAAGGTTTATCAGGGTGGATTTGCCTGCGCCCGTTTTGCCCACTATGCCGTAAAATTTTCCCGCTTCTATATTCATGGAAAGATTTTTCAGCACGGGCACTCCCGCCTCGTACTCAAAGCTTACGTTTTTAAGCTCAATGTCGCCTTTAAGCCCGCTTTCACCTATTTTTACAGGATCCTGCGGGGGCTTTACGGTGGGCGTGTTGTCCATTATCTCGAAAACTCTCGATGCTGCGTCAAGACAGCGGGAAAGGTCGTCCCCCGCCCAAATCATAAAGTACATGGGATCTATCATCATGCCGAAATAGCCTGTCATCAGCATTAGATCGCCTAAGCCTATTTTTTCGGTGACAACAAGATAGTAGCCGAAGGCAGTTAAAATTGCGCCGCCGATAGTGAAAATTATCTCCTGACCTATCTCAAACCTTGTGCCTCTTAAATGACAGGCAAGGTCTGCGTCCGCAACCTTTCCGACGCTTTTGCCGAAGCGGGCTATCTCCTGCTCCTCTCTGGCAAAGGCTTTTATTACCCGATGACCGTTTACCGAATCGTTAAGGTTGGAGTTCATGGTGCGCATGGAAAGATTCAGTCCTCTCCAAAGCCTGCGCTGCCCTCGGATAAAGAACACCTCGCTTAACGCCACAAGTCCGATCATGCCCAAAACGCATAAGGCCAGCAGCGGCGACACCATAAACATTAAAACGGTCATGGAGATCAATTTTACGATATTTACAATGCCGCTGGGGATTATGTTGGCGAAAAATTCGCTGACGTCCCCTGCGTCGCCATCCACTCTCGACATAAGAGAGCCTGTTTGCTTTGAGGTGAAAAAGGGCAGGGACAGGTGCTGCATGGAGTTGTACACCTTTACCCTTAAATTGTGCATTACCCTTACCAAGGATTTGGTGAAAAATATGCCATAGGCGGTTTGAAGCAGCATGGATAAAAGCTTTACCCCTGCCACCGCTATTACCGCATACAGGATCTTTCCGTAAAATTCCCCTGCGGAATTTAAAACCTCGTCGTACAAAAACGTGGTGCTGAAATAAGGGGACAGTACCGCCAAGGCTGCGGACAGGATCATCATAAGGACGATCATCGCCGTTCTGCCCTTATACTCGCCGAAAAGTCCCACAAGTCTTTTGAAAATAGAGGATTTTTTCACGCAGTAGGGACAGAATTTTCTGTTGGGATCGGGATATTTCTGCCCGCATTTGGGGCAGTAGGGACTGTTTTCCGCCAAGGGGGTATCGTCGATCTCTTCATGCTTTACCGTCATTTGATAGCGGCGGCAAAACTGCTCCGCTTTTTCGGAAAAGCCGGAGGAAAAGCGGCTGATACAGATTTTTTCAGCTTCTTCCCCCTCTCCCTTTTTTCCCATAAGGCGGCAGGTGTGGCGGTAGCGGTCAACGTACAGCTCGGTAAGCTCCGTCATGCCGTACTGCTTGTAATCCTTAAAATCAAAGGTGGTGCGGTACTTTTCCTTTTTCCCGCCCAAGCGGTCATAGCCGCTCACTATGTATAAGCTTTCGCTGTCGAAGGCAAGGTAGGTGTCGTAATATAAGCCCTCGCCGTCCATATCGCATTTGAGGCAGTATAAAAGCTTGCTAAGGTCAACTCCTCGGTTGACCAAAGCGTCCTTTACTCCCTCGGTCAGTGTGTCAAAATATTTCATGAGTCCTCATTTCTCTTTTTCAGTATTTTTTCCATGTTGCCGTAAGCTATTTTTTCGGCTTCCTCTTTGGTGAAATCCATCATATTGAGAATATCGCAGTAGGTTTTCAGAATATCCCCGGGCTTTACCTTATAAACCTGAGGATAATCGGTAGCGAATATCAATCGGTCAACTCCTATGGCTCTTAAGCTCCTATTGGTCTGCTCTATTCCGTACAGCTCGGTCATTTCGGGCAAAAAAGACGATATATCAACGTATTCGTTCCCGCCGATAACGTCCTGCCACCTATGTCCTCCGATGTGGGATATGATAAACGATCCGTCGGGGAAAACCCTTGTCATTTTATGGATACGGGAGGGGGAACAGCAGTCGTAGCTTGTGCCCGCATAAGGATAGGAATGGATCATTATCGGCATTCCCAGATCACAGGCTTCCCTTATAACGGGGACCATATCCAAGGAATCTATCTCTATGCCTAAATTGGAGGGATGAAGCTTAAGCCCCGAAAGTCCGTATTCCTGCTGTGCCTCTCTGATAACAAAGGGCATATCCAAGGCAAAATATCCTCCGTTATTCACCACGTCGGCAAACGCCATAAATTTGTCGGGATATTTCTTTGTCATATCGCCGAGCCACTTATTTGTGTCGGATACCTCCCTGCAATAGGTAAACTGCTCGTTTATAGGTACAAGCACCGCCTTTGCTATGTTATATTCCTCCATAAGCTCAAGGTATTCGTCGGGATCCGCATGACCCCAGCAATCGGGATCACACTCCTTTTTTACCGCCAACGATTCTTCGGGAAGCAAATGAACATGAGCGTCTGTTTTTCTGATCTCTTTCCAATCGAAGTCTTTCATTTTACATTTTCCTCCTTTTTCATGAAGAGCCTGCAAATAAAACGCATAAAAAGGCACAGCCGCAGAAAATACGGCTATGCCCGAAAATTTTAAATATCATCGCTTTTTGGATATGCTTAACAAGCCCTTGAAAAATCAAAGGTTAATAAAGCCTACCTTTTTGCTCACCTTTTGCAGTGTTCGGCGGGACGCTTTATACGCTCTTTCTGCGCCCTCCTTCATACATTTTTCTATATATGCTTTATCAGCAGAAATTCTCTTAAATTCCTCCTGCATAGGTGCCAGCGAATCCGCCACTGCTTCACCCACAGCGGCTTTAAAATCTCCGTAGCCTTTTCCTTCAAATTCTTTCTCGATCTCTTCAAATGTTTTTTCGGTGACTGCGCCGTAGATAGACATAAGGTTTTCAATTCCCTCTTTGCCTTCTCCCCTCTTTACCTCGCTGCCGCTGTCGGTCACTGCGCGCTTGAATTTTCTCATAACCGTGTCGCGGTCGTCAAGCACAAGAATTGTTGCGTTGGGATTTTCGTCGGACTTGGACATTTTCTTTGTGGGATCCGACAAGGAGTTGATTTTCTCCACCGACTTCACTATATAAGGCTCGGGCATGGTAAAGGTCTCGCCGTATATGTTGTTAAATCGCTCGGCGATGTTACGGGTCAGCTCCAAATGCTGCTTTTGATCAATGCCTACCGGCACCAGATCCGCCTGATACAGCAAAATATCCGCCGCCATAAGCACGGGATAGGTAAAAAGACCCGCATTTATGTTTTCGGGGTGCTTTTGGGATTTGTCCTTAAACTGGGTCATACGGCTAAGCTCGCCGAATTGGGTATAGCAGGACAAGATCCAGCTTAACTGTGAGTGAGCGGGATTGTGTCCTTGAACAAAGACAATGGATTTTTCGGGATCGATGCCCATTGCAAGCAAAAGCACATAGCTTTCCGTGATCTGACGGCGAAGCTTGGCGGGATCCTGTCTTACCGTAATGGAGTGAAGGTCTACAATGCTGTAGGCGCAGTCAAATTCGTCCTGCATTTTTACCCAATTTCTGAGCGCTCCCAAGTAATTGCCCAAATGGGGGGTGTTGGTGGGCTGGATTCCGCTGAATATGCGTTTTTTCTTGATTTCTTCCATAGTATTTGTTCCTTTACTGTTCAATATATCGTTAGGATAACGGTAACGGCATTACCCTGTTACACATAGTATTACATTTTTATCCTTTTTTCCTCTCAAATTCTTATACTGTTTTCGCTTCGGAAAACAAGCACACGGACTGTCCTCCGAAGGCGTCTCAAAGCGGTGCGCAGGGATTATCGCTTTTGCTAAAACACTCTCTTTGCCACCTTGG
>JAMPBF010000017.1 GCA_023666805.1 Bacillota bacterium | reverse complement strand
ACCCCCGACCTGCTGATTACAAATCAGCTGCTCTACCGGCTGAGCTACACCAGCGTTTGCTAATATTTCTATTAGCGACTAATATATATTATCACATTGGTCGAGATTTGTCAAGTGTTTTTTTAAAAAAATTTCGGTGTTTTATTTTATATGCTTATTTCCCCGTCATTTTTTCAGCTTGGAAAAAACGTCGGTCGGGTTTTTCCAAAAAGCCGACGCCGTGCATTGCCTGCTGCGGCGGTGTGCTGCGATAAAGCGGCATAGAATATAACTGCCACAAAGGCATGCAGCCCGGCGATCTTTTCTGCAAGCCTCTTTTTACTCCGAAATTTATATGCTTGGACTTGTTTAACAGACCGAAATTTACTTTATTGCACTTTTTTTACATTAAACTATTGACAAAACATCAATATTAGGTTAAAATAATATAAAAGTTATATTGGAGTATGTTATGTTAAACCTGTTTACTTTAAGCTTTATATTTTGGTTTAGCGGCTTGGGCTTTTACTTTGGCTTCAAGTATTATTTTAGTGCAAAAAATAAAGCTGCGGTGAATCGGTTTTGAACATTGGATATACCATTGTACAATTTCCTGCATCTCATCGGGTGCAGGTTTTTTTATACTGATATTATAAAGGAAGGTTAAAAAAATGATTATTATTTTAAAAAAGGGCGCTCCCAAAAAAGAGGTTGATGAGCTTTGCCGCAGTATCGAAGCTCAAAATATCAAAATTAACGAGGTAATAGGCTCGCACACCACTATTTTAGGTCTTATAGGCGATACCCACAAGATCGATATGGAGGCCATTCAGGCGCAGGAAATCGTTGAATCGGTACAGCGTGTGCAAGAGCCCTATAAAGGAGTAAACAGAAAATTTCACCCCGAGGACACCGTAGTTACGGTGGGAGACGCTAAGATCGGAGACGGAAACGTTACCGTTATCGCAGGTCCTTGCTCTATCGAAACAGAGGAGCAGATAGTGGATACCTGCATGCAGGTCAAGGCAGCGGGAGCTAATTTGCTCAGAGGCGGCGCATTCAAGCCGAGAACCTCTCCCTACTCCTTCCAAGGTTTGGGCGGTGAAGGCTTAAAGCTGTTCTTAAAGGCGAAAAAAGCAACAGGGCTGCCCATAGTTACCGAGCTTATGTCCTTAGCTCATATCGACTTATTTGACGACGTTGACGTGATCCAAGTGGGCGCCAGAAATATGCAGAACTTTGAAATGCTGAAGGAGCTTGGAAGATGCAACAAGCCGATCCTGCTAAAAAGAGGACTTGCAAACACCATTGAAGAGCTGCTTATGTCTGCCGAATACATCATTGCGGGAGGAAACACCAATATCATTCTTTGCGAAAGAGGAATAAGAACCTTTGAAACGCAAACAAGAAACACCCTTGATCTGTCGGCAATACCCGTTATAAAAACCTTAAGCCACCTTCCCATAGTAATCGACCCAAGCCACGCAACCGGCAAGTACGAGCTGGTGGAATCCATGTCCATGGCAGCAGTGGCAGCAGGAACGGACGGACTTATTATCGAAGTGCACAACAATCCTCAAAAGGCTCTGTGCGACGGCGCACAGTCGCTTACTCCGAAGCATTTTGCGCAATGCATGGAAAAATGCTCGAAAATCGGCTCTGTATTAGATAAAAAGGTTGGTACATTACAATGATAACCGTAAGCGTCAACGCCAGCAAAAAATACGACATATTCATCGGAAGCGGCTTGTTAAATCAATGCGGCGAGCTTATCTCCAAAGCAGAGGGATCAAAAAAATGTGCGATCGTTACCGATGATATTGTGGACGGATTTTACGGTGAAAAGACCGTTGAGATCCTTGAAAAAAGCGGCTTTACCGTATCAAAATACGTTATTCCAAACGGTGAAGCCTCAAAATCGCATGAGCAGCTTATTGCGATCTATAACTTTCTTACCGAAAGAGATATTACCAGAACCGATTTCTTGATCGCCTTGGGCGGCGGAGTCGTGGGAGATCTGACCGGCTTTTGCGCTGCAACCTACCTGCGGGGGATAGACTATATCCAGATCCCCACAACTCTTTTGGCGCAGGTGGACAGCTCCGTAGGCGGAAAAACAGCCGTAAACATCAAAGCGGGAAAAAATCTTATAGGCGCATTTAAGCAGCCCTCTATGGTAATTGCGGACACCGACACGCTTTCCACGCTTTCCGACGAGATCTTTGCAGACGGTATGGGCGAGGTGGTGAAATACGGTATGATCCGCTCAAAAAGCCTTTTTGAGAAGCTCGCTAAAGGAAATCCCCGCAGTTTCATAGAAGAAATCATCGCCGAATGTGTCGAAATAAAGCGGGACGTAGTGCAAAACGATGAATTTGACACGGGCGAACGCATGATCTTAAACTTCGGTCATACCTTTGGACATGCAATAGAAAAATCCGCCGGTTACGGAGTGATCCCTCACGGCAAGGCTGTGGCGATCGGAATGTATATGATGACTGCCGCTGCGGAAAAACAGGGATCGGCGCAAAAGGGCACAGCCGAAACGCTGAAAAAATGTCTCGAAGCCAATTCCCTGCCCTATAAATACGATATTTCTCCGGAAAAGCTTTATTCCTTGTCCATCGGAGACAAAAAACGCACCTCAAACAAAATCAGAGTAGTAATATGCCCGTGTGCGGGCAGCTGCAATATTGTGACAATGACGCTTGAAGAATACAAAAGCTTTTTGCGGCAATTGTGAATGACCTGAAAGGAAGCTCAAATGGGAAAAAATATTGAAATCACACCCTCTTTATTATCGGGAAGGCTGGTCGTGCCTCCTTCCAAAAGCATTTCTCACCGCGCATTGATCTGTGCGGCTTTGGCAAAGGGAAAATCGGAGATCGTCAATCTTTTGGACTGCGCCGACACAAACGCCACGGCGGAGGTTTTAAAGGCTTTGGGCGCAAAGATAACAAAAAAAGGCAATATAACCGCTGTTTACGGAATTGAAAATCCAAACGGCAATATTATTGCGGACTGCTGCGAAAGCGGCTCCACATTAAGGTTTCTTATTCCGGTCGCCGCCGCCTTGGGATGCAGCGCACAGTTCGACGGAAGGGGCAAGCTTCCCGAGAGACCCATAACTCCGTATTTTACCGAGCTTGAAAAAAACGGCATAATATTTGAAGCGAAAAAAATGCCCTACAAAATTTCAGGGCAGCTTAAAAGCGGCGAGTTTTCACTGGCAGGCGATATTTCTTCCCAGTTTATAACCGGGCTGCTCTTGGCGCTGCCGCTGCTTAAAGGGGACAGTGAAATTTCGATTACATCCACTCTTCAATCCAAGCCTTATGTAAATATAACCATAGACGAGCTTAAGCGCTTCGGAATAGAGGTGGAGGAGACCCAAAGGGGCTATTATGTCAAGGGCGGTCAAGCTTATAAGCCCTGCAATACCGAAATTGAAGCGGATATGTCCCAAGCGGCATTTTTTGTCGCCGCAAACGCTTTGGGCTCCGACATTGAAATCAAGGGTCTTAACCCTAAAAGCCTACAGGGCGATAGGGCGATTTTGGATATAGTAAAGGAATCCAAGGGCAATGCCTTCAATGTTGACGCTTCCCAAATCCCGGACTTAGTGCCTATTTTAACCGTACTTGCGACTTTTTCCAAGGGAATTTCTCATATCACAAACTGCGGCAGGCTGCGAATAAAGGAATGTGACCGTATGGCGGCAATTTCTGCGGAGCTTAATAAGTTAGGGGCAAAAATCACGGAAAATCACGACAATCTTATAATAGAAGGGGTGGACAATATTCATGGGGGAGAATGTGAAACCTATAACGACCACCGTATCTCCATGTCTTTGGCAATCGCCTCTACCCGCGCCACCGAACCCGTTATACTGAAAAATGCGGAGTGCGTAAGCAAATCCTACCCCGATTTCTTTGAGGATTTCCGTTCGATCGGAGGAAAAGCAAATGTCATCAACGATTAATTTTGGAAATCTTTCCGTATCCGTTTTCGGCGAGTCCCACGGAAAAGCGATCGGAGCTGTGCTCGACGGGATACCGGGCGGCGAAAAATTGGATCTTGACGGGATCTTGAGCTTTATGTCCCGCCGAGCGCCGAAAAAAGACGGCACAAGCACCGCAAGAAACGAAGCGGATCTTCCCCATATCATTTCGGGTGTGGTCGATAACATTACTGCGGGAACCCCTATTTGTGCGGTCATACAAAATACCGACCAGCACTCAAACGACTACAGGAGCGTAAGCCACTTGGCAAGACCGGGGCACGCCGATTACACAGGATATATAAGATACAACAAAAGCTGCGACCTTAGAGGGGGCGGGCATTTCTCGGGCAGGCTCACCGCACCCTTATGCTTTGCCGGTGCGGTTTGCGGACAGATCTTGGAGAACAGAGGGATAACCACGGGAGCTCACATTTTGAGAATTTTTGATATTAAGGACGAAAAATTCGACCCTGTAAGCATTTCCAAGGACCAGCTTTCGGAAATAAAAAGCAAAAGCTTTCCGCTTATTGACAGCGGCAAAGAGGAAGAAATAAAAGCAAAAATTCTGCAAACGAGAAACGAGCTTAATTCCGTCGGCGGAATTATAGAGTGTGCGGCTGTCGGAGTGCCCGCAGGCATAGGCTCTCCCATGTTCGACGGCTTGGAAAACCGCATTGCGCAGGCAGTTTTCGGTATTCCCGCCGTAAAAGGCATCGAATTCGGCGCAGGCTTTAACTCCGCCTTTATGACGGGCAAGGAAAACAACGACGAATTTTACCTCGACGATAATGTGATCAAGACGGTCACAAATAACCACGGCGGAATTTTAGGCGGGATCTCAAGCGGAATGCCCATTGTTTTCAGAACGGCGATCAAGCCCACGCCTTCAATTGCGCAGCCGCAGAATACGGTGGATTATGTTAAAATGACCGAAAGCGTGCTGCAAATAAAGGGCAGGCATGACCCGTGTATCGTTCCGAGGGCCGTTCCGTGTGTGGAAGCGGCTTTGAACATTGTTCTAATGTCTTATTTTTGCTGAAGCGGCGGAGGAAACCAGTGTACGAATCTCCTAAAATAATAATCGACGATAAGCTTACCATTCAAATTTATCTCTGCTTTTTGCTGGAGCAGCTGGGCAAGCTCACAGACGAGCAATTAAGCGATGTTATTACCGAAATTGAAGCGGTGAATTTCTTTGAATATTTAGAAGCCTTAAGCATTGCAAAGGAAAAAAATCTTATAATGTCCTCCGAGGAGAAAAAAGGAAAATATATTCTTTCTCTGCTTCCTCAGGGGGAAACCATGGCAAGAGAATTTTTTCACCGTATCCCTCTTTCCGTTCGAGAAAAAAGTCTTGAATACGGAAGGTATATGCTGGAAATGGCTGATCTGGAGCGATCCATAATCTGTCGGATCGAGCGCACCGACTATAACGGACCCTGCTACCTTACGGTAAAATTTCTCAACGAAATAAACGGCGACGAGCTTATGAGCCTAAAAATATACGCACCCGACTTTGAACAGGCAAAGCAGATGCGAGAAAGATTTTATGAAAAGCCGTCGGAAATAGTCACCAAAATCATGAACGCCTTTATTAAAGACAGCTATTTATGATTTTGCGATATGCTTTTTTTAAGCGCAAGGATCTCCTCCCTGCGCTTTTTTGCTGCGGTGCGGTCTATTACATAGAAGGTATCGAAAGGGACTATAACGTCTCCCTCCTTGGCGTTCTCCTCTATAAAATCCTTGTGGATATTGGTCATCTTGCCGCTTTCGCTGTCCTCCACCACCGCAAAATCGCCTTCCAGCCTGTCGATTATCAGCATAAGTCAAAACTCCTTTTCCGTTGTAATACTGTATTTTTCCCCGTCGGTAACAAATACCGTGCTTCCGTGCAGATCGGTCCTGTATATTTCAACGTTCATATTTTCAAGGCGGCTTAAGGTTTTTTCGTTGGGATGACCGTAATCGTTTGGAGAGCCCACCTCTATTACGGCGTACTTGGGCGCCGCAGCATTTAAAAATTCCTGTTGGCTGGAGGTATAGCTTCCGTGGTGTGCCACCTTGAGCACGTCGGCATTAAGCCTTGCTCCCGAATCGATAATGTCCGTTTCCGCCTCCGCCTCAATATCGCCCGTAAAAAGAAACGATGCGTTTATGTAATCGAATCTGACCGTTACCGAGTAGTTGTTTAAATTGTCGTAGCTATTGACCGGCGACAGCAGCTTTAACGTTCCCTTCCCCAAGGAATATTCCGTTCCCGCCTTGGCGTATTCGAGACTGATATTATTGCGTTCAATGGATTTTAACAGCCGAGTGTAGGTGCTGGTGATCGGGATCAGGTCGTCGGGAATATCGGGCATGATCACCGTTCCTATGTCAAATTCATCAAGAATATAGCTCATTCCTCCTGCGTGATCCGAATGAGGGTGAGTTACAATAACATAGTCAAGTCTTTCTGTTTTTTGCGCTTTTAAATAAGCGATCACATCGGAAAAACGATCCTTTTCACCGCAGTCTATAAGGGCGGACGAACCGTTCGATCGGATAAGCTGACAGTCTCCCTGTCCCACGTCTATAAAATGAACGGCTGCGGCTTCCTCCGTTTCTTCCGTATCGGCGGAAAGCCCTGTCTGCTTGTACAGATCATCCCAAGTTGGAATGCCGTCGATCTCAAAAAAGCTGTCGTTCAGAAAGAAAAACAGCAAAAACAGCGCAGTTAAAACAACAACGGTTGTTACAACCGCTTTGACCGTACCCGAAGATCTGTTGCGTCCCACTGCGGCATAGTGTATAGCCTTGTTATTTCTTTTTCGATGCTTTTTAAGACCGTAATTTGTTTTCATACCTGCTCCGATGCTTATACTGATTTTCGATCAAGATACAGACATTTTTGCTGTGGATGGAAAATCAGTGCTTTGGGTGTGATTCATAATCAAGTCTGTAACTTGATATGAATTAGCATTAATCCTGTTTATTTAGCTTTCTTTCATACCAGCTCTCCTTAGACATCAGAAGCTCTCGGGGCTTTTTGCCCTCCTGCGGTCCCACTATTCCCATTTGCTCCATCATGTCTATAAGCCTTGCGGCGCGTCCGTATCCTACGTTTATCTTGCGCTGCAATAAAGAAGTGCTGGCGCCGCCGTTGGAAAATACAATATCTATTGCTTCGTCCAGCTTTTCGTCGCTGATCTCAAGGTCGCCGTTAAATGCGGCGGCTTTGTCCTTATCGTCGCCGCCCACCATTTCTGCCTGGCGTTCAACCTCGTCCATAACGGTTTCGTCATATTCAAGGGCGAATTTATTTTTGATAAACTCGGTTACCCTTTCCACCTCCTCGTCGGAGACCCAACAGCCCTGTACACGCATAGGTTTTGCCATTCCCACCGATTTATACAGCATATCGCCTTTTCCCAAAAGCTTTTCCGCTCCGCCGTTGTCGATTATTGTGCGGCTGTCCACCTGAGAGGCGACCTTCAAGGCAATTCTTGAAGGGATATTTGATTTGATCAAGCCGGTGATTACGTCTACAGAAGGTCTTTGAGTTGCAACCACCAAATGCATTCCGGCAGCTCTTGCCTTTTGTGCAAGACGGCAAATGCTGGCTTCCACGTCATTTTTTGAACACATCATCAAATCGGCAAGCTCGTCAATGAAAATCACGACCTGCGGCATCGGCTCTAAGTCCTCTCGGACTGCGGCAAGCTTGTTGTACGCTTTAATGTCGCGTACATTGTTCTCGCTTAAACGGTTATACCTCTTGTCCATCTCGGTACAAGCCCACGCCAGCGCACCCGCTGCCTTTTTGGGGTCGGTGACTACGGGAAGCAGCAAATGTCCGATCCCGTTATAGATCATAAACTCCACTGCCTTCGGGTCGATCATTACCAAACGAACCTCGTCCGGGGTAGAGCGGTATAGAATACTCATTATGATCGAGTTTACGCATACGGATTTACCTGCGCCCGTAGTACCTGCAATAAGAATATGGGGCATTTCCGCTATATCGCATATAACTACCTCGCCCGAAATGTTTTTACCCAACGCCGAAGCCAATTTGCTGTCGCATTTGCGGAAAGAACCGCTGTCTATCATCTCCTTGATAAAGACGGTCTCCTTTTCCCTGTTGGGAACCTCAATGCCCACCGCCGCCTTATTGGGGATAGGCGCTTCTATACGTACTCCGGCAGTGGCAAGGTTAAGGGAAATATCGTCTACCAAGCCGGTTATTTTTGAGATCTTTACGCCGGGTGCGGGCTGTAATTCATACCTTGTCACGGAAGGTCCTCTAACCGCTTCAAGGAATTTTGTGGATACGCCGAAGCTCTTAAGGGTGTTAACAAGGGTGGTGGCGTTATTTTCTATCTCGGTATTGATATTTTCGTCCGTGACCTTTCTTTTTACCTCATTCAAAAGTCGGACGGGAGGCAAAATATATTCCTCCTCCGAAGGGACGGGTTCTGTTGTCTGCCGAACGTTTTCCGCAGTGCTTGCGACCGTTTCCACCACAATGCCGCCCTTGCTGTTTTTCTCCTCCAGTTCCCTGTTGTAATCGTTGATCGCCTGTTCTATCTCGTCAATGCCCGATTTTTCTTCCGAGTGAGAGCCGCAGTTTTCTTCCGCACCGATATTTTCGGCGCTTTCCGCTACCTCGGCGTTCTCCGTTTCCTCAGCAGGTTTGGCGGGCTCTTCCTCTGCGGGCTTACTGCCGCCGCTTATGGCTTCGGGCTTAGCTTCGGGCTCTTCAACGGGCTTGGCGTCGGTGTTGTCCTCATTTTTTCTGTAATCCTCATCCGTTAACCTCGGGGGAACAAGGACGGGCTCAGCCCCTATATTTTTCAGGAATTTTTCGCTGTCCTCCCTTTGCTTTTCAATGATCGCCTTGGTTTCATTGTCGTTCTCCGGAAGATTTTCGGGCTTTTCATTGCGGGCGGATTTTGTCATTGCGTCAAGGCTGCTGAATTTTTTGGCAAGTCTTTCCTTGTCGCTGCCTTGTCCCTGCATTTCAAGGCGCTGCATCTCCTCTTGGTGAAGTCTTTCCCGCTCTTCCTCCACATATTGGCTTTCCTCCTCGTACTCCGCCCTTTTTCTCTCAACAAATCCTCCGAGCTTTACAAAGGGCTTAGCCAACAGCTTAAGAAAGGTTATAAGGCTGATATTTGCCATTAGCATTATAATAACGAATATAACAAGTATTATAATGATCGTAGCTCCCGCACGTCCCAGCAAAAGCAAGGGATAGCCGAACAGCAGTGCGCAGAAGCCGCCGCCGGAAAAATGCTTGCCGTTATTGAAGATTTCGGAGACAACGCCGCCGAAGCCCTCTGCCTCGGGAGAAGCGATCTGTCCCACGAAAATGATCTGAATGGCGGCGCTTAAGAGAAAAATAAAAAATACCCCCTGCAAAATTCGAGCGGTTATTGTGGATTTTCCCTTATCGAGACCGATCATAATCGAAAGGTATATAAACAGCGGTCCTACGAAAAAGACCGTTGCCCCGAACACTCCGCAGAAAAAACCGTGTATGTAATCCCACGCATTCGGCGTTTCGGCGTCTGCGTTCCCGAAAAAAGCAAATGCAGCTATCATCAGGCCTATCGCAAAAAGCACCACCGACCAAATATTTTTTCGTCTTTTGTTTCTTGCCAGCGCCTCCGCTTTTTTTGCGGATGCGGCGGCGCCTGCCGAGGTTGTTTTCTTTCCCTTTTGCTGCGTTGCCATTTGTACCTCCCGATGAAAGGGACTGTCCCTTTCCGCTTTTGTAATTCTTTATAATCTTTGATCTTTAATTTAAATTGAATTTGATCGGATTTCCCGTAACGGTTTCATAAGCTCCTGCTCCTACGCAAAGCAAGCCTATGATCAAAAGATACACTCCGAAAAATTTGAACTTGTTCTTTTTTGTAACAAGCCTTACCAATTTTATGGCTAAAATTCCGACTGCGGCGGATACGACAAATCCCACCGCCAGCAGCGGAATGTCAAATTCGACTCCCGATTCGACAGCGTCCTTGATTTCCAAAACGCTTCCGCCCAAAATAGCGGGGATCCCCAAAATAAAGGAAAATTTTACGGCAGTTTCCCTTGTAAGACCGCAAAAAAGCCCCGCCGTAATGGTCGAGCCGGAACGCGAAACGCCCGGGAAAAGAGCCACGCACTGAAAAAGACCCACTGCGATCGCATCCTTGATCTTCATATCCTTTCCTGTTTTCAGACCCTTTACGCATGCGTCCGACAGGAAAAGCAGCAGCGCCGTGAATAAAAAGGCAAGACCTTCAAAAATTATGTCGCCGTCCTCCTCCATGCAAATGAAAAAATCCTTTACAAGATAGGCGGGGATAAGCAGAAGCGTGGCTATGATCACCATAAACATCATTCTTCTGCTGTCGTTCATGCTTCGCCATGAAAATCTTCCCGTAAATATATCGCCGATAGTGAGGAAAAATTCCTTGATCATGCCCCAAATGTCTCTCCAAAAGGCGATAAACACCGCCACCAGCGTTCCCAAATGTAAAACTATGGAGATAAGGAGAGTGGATTCCTCCACTCCCAAAAAGTGCTGCGCTACCGACAAATGACCCGAGCTGGATATGGGCAGAAATTCCGTCAGCCCCTGTATTATGCCTTGAATAATAATCGATATGTATTCCATAAAAGCTCCTTGACGTATGTACAGCCGATATTAACGGAGGACGGGAAAAGCTTTTGCCGCTTACCGTAATTTATCGGCGTTTGTTCTATAATAATAACCGTTTGAGTTGCGGGTAAAATCCTTAAATACT
Source organism: Bacillota bacterium (assembly GCA_023666805.1). Lineage (GTDB taxonomy): Bacteria > Bacillota > Clostridia > Oscillospirales > Ruminococcaceae > Ruminiclostridium_E. Next base: position 12,954 of record JAMPBF010000017.1, on the reverse strand, counting down.
TCGGCTTTGCCGAAATTAGTGCTATATTTGATTTTCTTTTTTCAAATAATCGGCGGGGTCGGTGGAAAAAAAGCAATGAGGCTTATATTTCCCGTTTTCCATAATCATTGTCATTACCCCCGATCCTCTTTTTTTCTCCAAATACTTGGGAGAATTTGGGTCGAAAAAAATATCGTATTGGTTTATTATTGTGTGAAGCATTTAATACTCCTCCGCTCTGACAAATCTGCCGTCCTCGTAAATATAATCGCCGCTGCAAATCATATTTAAGAGAGATACCGCCCTCTGCTCGTCAATCTCCGAGGGAATGATATTTTTTCTTGATTTGGCGCTGCTTTTGACGGTTGTTTTTTTGCCGTTCTTTTTCTTTGAGGGCTTTTTCTCTTCCTCTTCTTCGTTTTCGATCATATCGTAAAGGCACTGTACGGCGTCAGACAACCCGCCCAAGCTGTCTATAAGTCCCTCTTTCACAGCGGTTTCACCGTCCACCACCGAGCCGACGTCCATAACCAGCTCGTCTTTTTTCATCATAAGCTCTTTAAAACGGGAGGCTGACATATCGCTGTTTTTGGTGACAAAATTGATTATCCTTTCCTGCATACGGTCGAAATACGATAAGGTCTGAGGTATTCCCAACAGCATACCGTTCATTCTGACAGGGTGAATGGTCATTGTGGCGGAAGGAACAATAAAGCTTTTCTTTGCGCTGACCGCCAAGGGTACACCTATCGAATGACCGCCGCCTACCACGATAGATACCGTAGGCTTTTTCATTCCCGCAATAAGCTCCGAAATGGCAAGTCCCGCCTCAACATCGCCGCCGACGGTGTTTAAAATGATCAAAAGTCCTTCAATGTCGGGATTTTGCTCAATCGCAACCAAGGCGGGGATAATATGCTCATACTTGGTCGTTTTATTTTGAGGCGGCAGGATATAATGACCCTCGATCTGACCGATAACGGTCAGGCAGTGGATAGAGTGCTTGGCATTGGTTGCCACAATACCCGTGTCTATGATCATTTGACTTTGCTTTTCGACGGTGTTTTCTTCGGTTTCCTCTGTTTCGACGGTGTTGCGGCCGGCTTCGGTCTCCTTGGTGCAGCTGTCGTTCTTGTTCTTTTTGTTTCCCATATATATTTCACCTTTCAAAATTTCTTTTTACGGATATTTTTTATCAAAAGGCTGAAAATATACACATAAACATATTTATTCCATGAAGAACATCCATTTTTGATTATACCAAATTTTTACGAAAAAGTAAACAGTTTTATATTTTTACCTTAAATTTCTTATTGAAAAAATATGCGAAATGTGCTAAAATAAGTACAGGATTTTTGTTGTATCAATAACCGTTTGAATTGGGAATATCGGCTTTGTTTTCGGCGGTTATCGGTACCGAAACTGATTTTTCGTTTTACAGTCAATGTCAAAAATTACAAAAAGTCGGGAAAGGCGGTATTTAAAGCAGCTATTGCTTTAAAAAAGGAAAATGTACATAATTGACAACAGTCTATGCAACATTGATTTTTGCGAAAATGCCACGGATAAGTCGGTAAGAGAATACATAGCCGCTTTGTTTGAATGCGGCGCAGATTACGTGGAGATCGACAGCCGATCGGCGGAATACATCAAAAACGTATATACCAAGGAAAGATTTATTTTCAAGGTGGACGAGGCAGAAGACCTTGAAGTGCTGACCCGCAAAAGCTTCGCTTATGTCGCTCTTCCCTTAGATATGCTTATTGTGGCGGAAAAAGCACCAAGCTTAAACGCAATAATTGAAATTGACGGCGACGGCCGTTCCGCAGGCGAGATCGTATCTATTTGTCTGAAGCTGCAAAAAACAAGCGGCGTCTCAGCCATAAGAGTTACCAAAAACTTTTCCGACGGAATAAACGAGCTTGAATGTATGCTTAAAAGGATTAACGATTGCGAGTTAAAGCTCCCGCTCGATATTTGCCCGCTAAACATTGACTTAAACGGTATCAGCAACGCCTTATGCGCATATAAAAACAATCCGTCGGGCATGGTGACGCTGTCCTTCAGCTCGCACTGTCTTTATGCACCTCTCGAAAGCTTTCTAATCTACATACATTCAAAATACAGCGGGAAAGCGGACGCTAATGCCTTGCAGCATGCGATCGCCGCCCTGTATGTTACCTCCATGCGCTACGACCTTATCTCCGATTACTCTGCGATTGCATTAAAGAACATAAGCGATACCATCAAAAATTGCGCAGACTATGTTTTTTTCGCTGACGATCAAAGCATATGCGATTATTCGGCAAATTCCGGGAGAATAGTAAAAAGTCCTAAGGACAAAAAGCCCCAATATACGAAAATAAAGCAAAAATACTTTGACATAAACGAGATCGACGACGATCTGTGCAAAAGTATCTCCGATGCGGTCGATGACGCCAGCATGACCGTTTTCAACAGCGCTTATAAGAAAAGTACATATAAGGCTTGACCCTCTCAATTAAAAAGTGCTTTCAATCAGTCAAAAAACTGTTTAAAAGCACTTATTTTTTTACCTTGGAACGAAATAATAAACCGTTTCGTCGGAATAAGAATAATCAAGCTGATCTCTTGCAATTTGCTCGATATATTCCATTTTGTTTTCGTCGCTGGTATATCGCTTTAATTGCTCATTTGAAACAAGAACCGAGTTCAATTCGTTATTTATGGAATCAAGCTCGGATTTTTTTTGGGATATTTCGATCTGCATGGATATGATATTGACCAGTATAAACCCGACAATACCCGCCAAAAAAATGCGAAGCAATACGGATCTATGCTTTTTTTCTGATTTTAGCTTTGATGACACTATTGCCTTCGCCTCCTTTATCTGACTGTACTTTTATATTATACAACATTTCATCTTCATTTTTCAAGTCATTTTTACCATTTAGTGTAATAGTTGGCATAATTTCGGCAATCTTACCAAATATCGACTTGATTTTTTTAGCAATGAAGCTAAAAAAAGCGACCAATCTTGGCTGAATTTTCTTATAAATTGCATAAAAAAATTTTTTTATTCTGCCCACCGACCTTCGCATAATAAAATTTACGGCTCTGCCCAAGGTCAAAAAATAAAGAGCCGCACCCAAAAGCTCAAATACCGCATAGTAAATTCTAAAATATCCTATTCCCACGGATAAGGCTATTATAAAGCTGATAAATCCCCATAGCGACATATACAGCGTATCCTCCGCAAATACCGCTGCGGCATTATGGCGAATCATCATGCGGAGAAAACGCAGGGGCTCGTACAGCAGCCCCATGATCAATCCCGCAATAAAAAAGCACCCGCATTGATTAAGAGTTGAGCTGATATTTTCAAACATAAAAACACACCTCCAAGACCTTTATTTAAAAAGCTTGGTTATAAAATTATTGGGTGTGCGCCGAGGTTTGTCGGAATAAATCAGCGAATTGATCATATCCCCTACCATTATGAGCTCGCCGGTATCGGTACTGAACTGATTTACATGCAGCTTTTTTCCTTTGACCGTAAGCTGACCCATATCGGTGTAAAGGCTGACCTCGGCTTCCGTAAAGCCCTCTACCTCTTTTACGCCCGAAATTACCGCCCGCCTTCTGTTTTCCATTACCAAATTATGTAAGCTGTTTTTTTGTTCCGCCATCGATAACTCCTTTCTATCGGACAATCCGTCTGATAGTATATTATTCGGGAGCATGCTTTTTAGAACAAAAAAAGAATGACCTTTTTATGCAAAATACGGCTTAAAGCGCCTCGTACAAATCGGCGCTCCCTTCCTTTCCCACTACGTCAACGATTTTGAGCACTCTCACCTTTAAGGGGGTCTTACCCATTTGAATTTCTATAATATCGTTCAGCTTTACTTCATAGGAAGCTCTTGCGGGCTTTCCGTTCACAAAAATTTTCTCTGCGTCGCAGGCTTCGTTTGCCACTGTGCGGCGCTTGATCAATCTCGATACCTTAAGATATTTGTCAAGTCTCATTTTTAACTTCCTTTCCTAAATACCAAAGCCCGTTCATAAAAATTGCAGCGGCGCAATGTTATACGAACAGGCTTGGAATTGAACATTGTGAAAAATTTACTTTGCAACCGCTTCCTTGAGAGCCGAGCCTGCCTTAAAAGCAGGCACCTTAGCCGCCGCAATGGTAATTTTTTGCTGCGTTTGAGGATTGACGCCCGTTCTTGCCGCTCTTTCTCTTACTTCAAAGGTGCCGAAGCCGACTAACTGTACCCTTCCGCCCTTTGAAAGAGTTTCGGATATTGTGTCAATAACCGCCGCCAATGCTTTTTCGGAATCCTTCTTTGTAAGTCCTGTTTTTTCCGATACCGATGCGATAAGCTCTGTTTTTGTCATTATGACCTCCTAAAAACTGTTTTAAGGCTGCATTTCACATAAACACGGAAAATGAGGCCGATTTAAAAGCAAAAATGTGACGCGCGCCCTAATCCCTTTTTCCTTATTCCGAATAAAGCCGTAACAGCTCGTTTTCGGGAACTCGGTCAATGGAAATTCCTTGTTCCTTAGCTTTTTCCTCCATTTTCCTAAACTGCATTATAAACTCATTGATCGCCTTTGTCAAGGCATTTTCGCTATCTTTTTTAAAAATGTTGGACAAATTGCAACAAGCAAAGAGCACTTTTCCCAAATTTTCCTCAATTTCACCGTCTTTCGACATTGCGGCAGACATTTCAAGGCGTTCAACACAGCTTTTGAGATTTTCGATCGCAGCTTTTTCGGTGAGGCAGTTTATTCCCGCATTGACGGCTCTTTTACACACCTTTTCGCCCCGCATGAGCGAAGGAAGAAGCTTGGGAACGCTTTCCAGCCTTTCAGACGCCGTTTCCTCACCCTTAGACTTGCTTTTTAGGGAATCCCAGTTTTTCAGCACCTCGGCGGAGCTGTTTACATGTATATTTCCGAAAACGTGAGGGTGACGGTAAATGAGCTTTTTGCATATGCCGTCGCACACTGCGTCAAAGTCAAAGGAGCTTTTCTCCGTTTCCAGCTCGGCGTGGAATACCACCTGCAAAAGCAGATCGCCCAGCTCCTCCTTTAAAAGGTCGGGGTTTTCCGAATCTATGGCCTCCATGACCTCGTATGCTTCCTCTAAAACGTCCTTGCGTATGGATTTGTGATCCTGTTCTCTGTCCCAAGCGCAGCCGTTCTCACTGCGCAGGATCTTCATTATTGCCAGTAAATCGTCAATGTTGTAAAAATCCTTTTTGGGGTAAACCTCGTTTTCCATTTCTTTCGTTCCCTTCATTTCAGCTTTGCAATAAACCTCCAAGGCTTATTTTTCCACTCCTCCCCCGCATAATCTATCCCTACCCTCGGGGCGGAGGTGATCTCAAAATTTATTCCGTCGTCCTCTATCCATATTTCCCGATTGTCAAGTATCGATTTGCCGTTAAAGCTTTTATCGACGCCCAAAGCCTTTGTCAGCCTTGCAGGACCGCCGAAGCCTTCCCCCGCTCTTAACAGCACGCCCTCGGGGTGCCCCTCATCGCCTGTGATGACATTCATCAGCCAGTGCATGCCGTAGCATAAATACACGTAGATCGTGCCTGCCCTGCCGTACAGAAGCTCGGTTCTGGGGGTTCGCCCCTTTGAGGCATGGCAGCCCTTATCTTCTTCACCGCAGTAAGCCTCCGCCTCGGTGATCCTGATCCGTATAAGCCGTCCGTCCGGCATTTTGCGTACAACGATCTTTCCTGCCAGCTCCTTTGCCACCGTAACTGCGTCTCTGTGAAAAAAATCATAATCAAGCTTTTTTACTGCCACATTTAATTATCCTTTCGGGTTTTTAAACTCGTTTTCGTGCCTTTTGAAAAAATCATAGTACATTCTGACATTGCCAAGCTCGGTCCAATGCTTTACGGATACGGGAATTTCATCCAAATCGTATATTTTCGCACCCCTCGCCGATAACAGGAAGGGAGAGTGGGTGGAAATTATAAACTGACAGCCAAGGCAGGCTGCCGAATCCTCAATGATCTCCAAAATATCCGTCTGTCTTTCGGGCGATAAGCTGTTTTCGGGCTCGTCCAAAAGATATAAGCCGTTTTCCTTTAGCCTGTCAAAAAAGTAATAGTAGGCGTTTTCTCCGTTAGAGCGCTCTCTGACGTTATTCATCAGGTTATTTTTCACGTACTTGGACTTGGTATTGCTTCGCACCTGATTTACCCTTTTCAGCTTGTCGTAATCCTCCATGGACTTCAACTGAAAATGCGAGTACTTATCCTCCGTATACTCCTTAAAAAGCTCTTCCCTTTTGCCGTCAATATTTCCGTTAAGGCTTCTTATATTCAAAATATAGTCAAAAACATCGTCGCTGGTTATCACTCTGCCGTTCTCCGGCAGGGAGGTATTAAGCTCATAGCCGCACAGGGCGGTGTAGCTTTCAAAAAAGCTGCTGCGGTTGTAAACGGAATCTCGCCGTAAGCCGAGAGCTTCACCGATCACATTCAAAGCCGTTGTTTTTCCGCTGCCGTTGCCGCCGTAAAAAATTGTGACATGCGAAAAATCAAACGTATTTATTCCCTTTTCCGCAAGCACCTGAAAAGGATAAAAGCTTGTATAGCAGGTCATATTTTGATGTCTGAAAAATTCAAATTCATCGTCCCTGCCGGGAAAAGAAAAAGAGGAGAGATAGATCATAGTTTTTCCTTTTAGCTTGCCTTAAACACATTTCCCATATATGCAACGCAGTTTCTGCCGCCGTTTTTGGCAAGAGACAGACTGCTCTCGGCGTCCTTTAGCAGCCTTGAGTAATCGCTGAAATCACCCTCAACGATCTGCGATACCCCTACGGATAAGGTTATGTTGCTGCTTTCGTCAATGGGAAGAGCCATTGTTTCAACATTTTTTCTCACCTGCTCCGCAAAATAGATCAGATCGTACTCGCTGATATTTTGCAGGATAATTACAAATTCGTCTCCGCCGTAACGGGATATAATATCCGTTTTCGACTTGGCGATTATGCGAACGCAGTTGCAGATATTATAAAGACATTCGTCGCTCTCCGTATCGGTATGAGTATGATTATAATGCTTAAAATTGTCAATGCCGCAAAAGATCGCAGCGATATTTTTATCCGTGCCTCGGTCGATTATATCCATAAGACGACGAATAAGTCCCTTTTTATTTAGAAGACCGGTCAGGGAATCCTTTTCGTTTATTTGCCTGCAGCGCTCGTTGGCGGTATCCAGCTGTCTCCCGCTGATAAAAAGGCGGCAGTAGGAGTTGTACACCAGCGAGGAGACGATCAAATACGCCAAGGAAAAGGAAGCCGCCAAAAACAATACAAAGCCGTCCCCTCGGAAAATGACGCCAAAAACGATAATTAAAGCCAAAAAGGGCAGAATTATCCACACAGACTGCTTAAAATTCAGCAGCGGAAAAATTGTCATTATTATCAGATAAAAGTAAAACCTATACGGGAAAACATTGACAGAAAAATCCGAAACCGTCATCAGCAGCACAGCGGCGGAAAAAACAGCCCAAAACAGAAAAACATAACGGTTTAGCTTCTTTAGATCGGGCTTTCTTTTTCTGTACTCCCGATAGATGACCACCGATATAAAGCCGCAGCCGACAGCTATCGCCCCAAGGCTTATCAGGGACATCAGCGAAAGTCTCAGATCCGATTCAAGCTTTGTAATATCCATAACCGCAAGTATGACGGAGACAATTACGGCGGGTATGATAAAACAAACGATCCTCTTGCTGTTGGCACTGCACAAATGGTTTGCAAGCAGATTTTTTGACAAAGGATCCTCCGATTCAAATTCCTTTATCTTAGCCCCGGTCAAATGCTCGGCAAAATCCGCAATTACGCTTCCGATGATTTTTAAAAGTTCTGACAATTTATTTTCCTCTTAACTGCATTTTTCAAGAATTTCTATGCATTTTACCGGGCACGCCCCTGCACAAGCGCCGCATGATGTGCACTTATTGTAATCTATTTCCGCATGATTGTTGTTAATGCTTACAGCGCCCTCGGGACATTTCTTGACGCATATTCCGCAGCCTATGCAGCCGTTTTTGCATACGGTCCTTGTTATTTTTCCCAAATCCTGCGAGGAGCAGCGGATCGCTGTAAGAGAAGATTTCTTTTTAAGAGTTATGAGATGATTGGGGCAAGTCTTTACACACTTGCCGCAGGCGACGCACTTAGCGGGGTTGATAACCGCCACCCCGTCCTTGATCTCGATGCCGCCCTCTTCGCAGACCTTTACGCAGTCGCCGAAGCCTATGCAGCCGAAGGAGCAGCTGCCCTTGCCGTTATAAAATTTTTCTGCGGCGATACAGCTTCTTGTTCCCGCATAAACATATTTATCCTCCGTAGCGGTTTTACAGCCGTTGCAGTGTACATAAGCTGTCATCGGCTCCGCTTCCTCTACCTCTACCCCCAATATGGCGCTGACCTTTTTGTTGACTTCGATCCCGCCGGGGGAACAAAGGTTGGGCTTGGCGTCCCCCTTGGCAATGGCATTGGCATAAGCCTCGCAGCCTGCAAAGCCGCAGCCGCCGCAATTTGCGCCGGGAAGCGCTTCTATTATTTTTTCAACGGTCTCGTCCGTTTTAACATAAAACAATTTTCCCGCAACAGTAAGCAGTGCGCCTGCCGCTCCGCCTATCAGGAGGAAAAATAAAATTCTCAGTACAAAATCCATATCAACCTCCGAAAATACTGTCCACAATTCCGCCGAATCCGATAAATGCAAGGGAAACGATAGATGCGGCGATCAGGGTGATGGGAGTGCCTTGAAGCGCCTTGGGAACGTTGCAGCGTTCGATCCTTCCCCTTACGCCCGAAAAAATAAGCATTACCAGCAAAAATCCGATTCCCGCACCGATGGCATTTACTATCGATTCGCCGAAATTATAGCTGTTGTCGATATTAAGGATAGTTACGCCCAAAACCGCACAGTTGGTGGTGATAAGCGGAAGATACACGCCCAACGCCTTGTACAGAGGAGGCATATATTTTTTCATCGCCATTTCCACCAGCTGCACCAAAAGCGCAATGATCAGGATAAACGCCACCGTCTGCATATACTCCATTTTAAGCGGCACCAGCACGCCGTAGTAAATAGGATATGTGGCGGCAGTGGCAAAAGCCATTACAAAGGTCACGGCAACGCCCATTCCGAAGGCGCTGTCAGCCTTTTTGGAAACTCCCAAAAAAGGACAGATGCCCAAAAACTTGCTAAGCACAAAATTTTCCGTTAAAATTCCCGTAAGGAGAATAACGGCAATATTCTTAAAAACGTCCATTATTCAGCCTCCTTAACAGCGTCCGTCTGCTCCGCATCGACTTCGGCCTCCGCAAAGCGGCAGGCGTCTCTGTTTGGACAGCCGGAGCAGGTTATATCCTTTGGCTTTTTCTTGCTGATCCTTCCGACTGCGGCTATTATGATACCCAAGGAGAAAAATCCGCCTGCGGGAAGGATAAATAAAGTCATGGGCTGGATAAAATCGGGCATTATCTGCAAGCCGAACCAAGTGCCCGAGCCTAAGATCTCTCTCAGCGAGCCTACCACCAAAAGCGACAGGGTAAAACCAAGTCCCATTCCCAAGCCGTCAAGTATTGAAGGAATGACCTTGTTTTTGCAGGCGAACATCTCCGCTCTGCCCAAGATTATGCAGTTTACGGTAATAAGGCTCAAAAACAGCCCCAAGGCATCGTAAAGAGTAGGCACATATCGTTGCAGCAGCATTCCCACCAAGGTCACAAAGCCGGAAATTATAACTATAAAGCAAGGCAGTCTCACCTGCGAGGGGATAACCTTTTTAAGCAGAGATATAACGAGATTGGAGCAGACAAGCACAAATGTGGTGGCAAGACCCATTCCCAAGCCGTTTTCCGCCATGGTGGTCACAGCCAGTGTTGGGCACATGCCGAGAAGCATTACAAGGTTGGGATTCTCCTTTACAAGACCCTTTGTAAATTCTTTCCAGTTGCTCATAAAATCACTCTCCCTCCTTATTCGCAATATTCAGCATACCGTAGGTCTCGATAGCTATGTTGGCGGCTTTTGTAACGCCCTTGGACGAATATGTGGCGCCTGTCACCGCCTGCACCTCGTTATCGGACGAGGGCTGAGCTTTAACTACGGAAAGCTCTCCGGATTTGTTCCGATACTGGGATAAAAAGCTTTCGTTTTGCACCTTTGTGCCCAGCCCGGGCGTTTCGCCCAAGGACACTACGCTGATCGCCTTAATGCTGCCGTCGCCGTTCATTGCTATCAGCAAATCCACGCCTTTTTTGGAATATCCGTCGGTAATTATTTCAAAGGCAATGCTTCCGTCGGATTTTTTGATCATTTTTTCCACGTTTTCGGGTTTTTCTATACCGTAGCCCTCAGCCTGCCAATCGGTAACAATGGCAAAATCCCCTTCGCCCATTGTTTCAACGCAGGAGCTCATAAGCTTATCGGTGATTATTCCCGAGGTATCCACATAAGTCAGCTCATGGGCGAATACCAGCAACAGCGCCACAATGGTAGTGACACAGGTCAATACGATCGTAGGTTTAAAATTACTCATGCTTCTTTACCTCCTTTTTTGCTCCAAAGGGGTGAGAAACCGTCAATTTGTCGATCCAAGGAGTGAGTACATTCATAAGAAGTATCGAATATGAAACGCCCTCGGGCATTGTTCCGAAATTTCTGATAAGGAAGGTCATAAGTCCGCAGCCTACCGCAAATATCAGCTTTCCGCCGGTTCTTATGGGAGTGGTCACATAGTCGGTGGCCATAAAGAAAGCGCCTAAAATCAAGCCGCCCGAAAGCACCTGCAACGTAACATCTCCTCCTGTTATCCAAGTCAGAAGCGCAACCGTTCCTATATAAGCAACGGGGGTTACGGGATTTATTATTTTGGTAACTATCAGGTAAAGTCCTCCGAGCAAAAGCGCCGCATTGCAGCATTCACCGATACAGCCCGACTTGACAAAAAACATATCGAATAATTCATAGCTTTTTTCGGAAACCAACGGAGTAGCGGTGGAGACCGCATCCGCCGTCCTGTAATAAAACGGCTCGGACCATGTGGTCATGTAAGAAGAAAATGACAGCATAAGCACTATTCTTGCGGTTATGGCAGGATTGGCAAAGTTCTGTCCGAGGCCGCCAAAAAACTGCTTGACCACAACTATCGCCACCATGCTGCCGATCACAGCCATGTAAAAAGGCAGGGCGGGCGGAAGGTTAAACGCCACCAGAATACCCGTTACCAATGCGGAAAGGTCGTGTATCGTATTGGGACGCTTGGTTATTTTCTCAAAAATAAGCTCTGACAGCACACAGGTCGCCGAACAGACCACTATCATAAGCAAGGCTCTTAAGCCGTATATGTAGGTCGCCGCAAACACCGCCGGAAGCATTGCGATCACCACGTGAAGCATTACCTTTTGGGTGGTAATTTTGCTTTTTATATGAGGAGCGGGCTCAACAAGATAATTAGTCATGCTTAACCTCCGTTTCTCAGCATAATTTTAGCAAGCTGATTTTTTTCAGATAAATTTCTTTTTGCGGGACAGACAAAGGAGCAGGCACCGCAATTCATGCACAAATTGACCTTAAGCTTTTTGAGCCTGTCAATATCCTTTGCGTCATAAGCCGATTCAAGCTCTGTGGGCATAAGGTTCAAGGAACAGGCTCGCACACACCGTCCGCAGCGTATGCAGGGTGTGGGATTTGCCGCCGCAACCGCACCCTCGAAAAACAGCACCGCATTGTTGGTTTTCATTATCGGGGTTTCGGGATCGTAAACGCTGCTGCCCATCATGGGGCCGCCGAAAATTACGCGGTCGGGCTTTTTTCTAAGATCCGCCAGCTTTATGATCTCCGACAGCTGCGTTCCCACGGGAACGATTATGTTGGAGGGCTTGTTCACTATATTGCCGTCGATCGTGATCCTGCGGCTTACCAAGGGCATTCCCGTTTTTATGTAATCGTTGATGAATATGACCGACGAACAGTTCATTACAAGACAGCCTGCCGCCGAAGGAAGCTCGCCCTCTTGGAGCACTCTGCCCGTAACGTTGTATATCATGATTTTTTCGGCGCCCTGAGGATAAGAGGACGGCAGCTTTTTTACATTGATGCCCTGCTCCTTGGCGCACAGCTCGGAAAGCAAGGCTATTGCCTTGGATTTGTCAGCCTCCACGCCTATATAGGCGGAGGGGATCTCCAAGTATTTCATAATAAGCTTGATGCCGTTTATAAGCTGGGGGGCGCTCTCCATTATCGCCCTGTAATCCGAGGTTATGTAGGGCTCGCATTCCGCCGCATTTATAAGCAGCGTGTCCACCTTATTTGTCTTAGGATCGAAATTCAGCTTTACATAGGTGGGAAAGCCTGCGCCGCCCAGTCCGACCGAGCCGCTGTTTTTTACCGCTTCTATAAAGCTTGTGCGGTCCGTTACCTGAGGAGGCTTTACGCTTTCATGGATCTCCTGCCTGCTGGCGGTTTCGATAACCACGGCTGTGTTTCTTTTTCCGGCAATATTTACAATGCTTGTGATCTCCGTTACCTTGCCGGTAACGCTGGCATGAACGGGGGAAGAAATAACTGCTTCGCTGCTGCCAATCAGCTGACCCGTTTTCACCTCGTCGCCAACCTGTACCAAAGGAGTACAAGGAACACCGCCGTGCTGAGACATGCTTATGACAACCTTCGGCGGAAGCAGCGGCTTGGAGGTGGAAGCCTCTGCCGCAGCCTTATGATGGGGCAGCTTTACGGAATGTAGTTTCATAAATCTCAACCTCACTTGTAATTTATTTGAAAATTGCTACAAGCTGTGCAGAATAATCAGCCTGTACCATACAATAAACATACTAAAGTACAGATAATAACTTATTAAAGACAAATATTAAGGAGCGCTGCAACTATGTTTATGCTTATATTACAAACAGTATTAAATAATTTGATTTTTTTCGCC
>JAMPBF010000179.1 GCA_023666805.1 Bacillota bacterium | reverse complement strand
GGCATATCTTGAACCGCCGCAAGCCGCAGTATTTTGCAAAGGAAGCATAAAATGTCGAAAACCGACCAACGGGAGGTTTTAGACAAACTAAAAACCCAAAGAGACGAAACGCCGTCCCTTTGGGTTTTCTTTCTCTGTGTCCTTGCAGGCAAGCCCCTCCTGCGAAATGCATTTTTCGTGCATAACGTAGGGGCGGTGCTTGCCCCGCCCGCCGTACAGGTTAATAATTTGTTGCAACATCGGATTTTTTCGACAGTCTGAATCAACGTCAAAATACTGTAAAAGCTTATCCGAATTGCCTCGCATATCCGTTTGCTATGCCCGCTCTATGCGGATCGGCAAGCAAAAACGCCAAAAATTTTTATCATTTGCTATAGTATTATTCCGTTATCTTGATATGCAATTCCTTAAGCTGCGCCTCGTCCACTGCGGAAGGACATTGAGACATCGGCTCGCCTGCGTCCTTTACCTTGGGGAAGGCGGTTACGTCTCTAAGGTTGTCCACTCCCAAAAGCTGCATGGTAAGGCGGTCAAGACCTATTCCCATGCCGCCGTGAGGGGGTGCGCCGTATTTGTAGGCGTTTACCAAAAATCCGAATTTTGCCTCTATCTCTTCTGCGGTAAGACCCAAGGCTTCAAACATTTTCTGCTGCAATTCGTAGTCCGTGATCCTGATAGAGCCGCTGCACAGCTCCACACCGTTCAGCACCAGGTCGTACGCCTTGGCAAAGACCTTTTCCGGAGCAGTGTCCAAGTATTGCAGGCAATCGTCGTTAGGCATGGTAAAGGGGTGATGCATTGCGTCCCAGCCGCCTGTTTCCTCGTTGTACTCAAAGAAGGGGAAATCAGTGATCCACAGGAAGGCAAATTCGTCCTTCGGTATAATATCGAGCCTTTTGCCGAGCTTTAAGCGCAATGCGCCCAAGGTGGGAAGCACCACCTTGTTTTTATCCGCCACTATGAAAGCAGCGTCGCCCTTTTCGCAGCCGAGCCTATCCATTATCCTTTGCAGCTCGCCCTCCGCCATAAACTTGCCGAAGGAGCAGGAGGGAGCGTCCTCCACCCAGCGGATATAGGCAAGTCCTTTAGCGCCTATTCCCTTTACAAACTCGGTTTCCTTGTCTATTTCCTTGCGGGTAAGGATCGCCGCCGCATTTTTCGCCACGATGCCTCTTACGCTGCCGCCGCCGTTCACTGCGTCGGAAAATACGGAAAAGCCGCTGTCCTTTACAATGTCGCTTATATCGGTAATAGTCATGCCGAATCTCACGTCGGGCTTATCGGAGCCGTAGATCTCCATTGCGTCGTTGTATTTGAGCCTCTTAAGCGGGGTAGGGTAATCTGTGCCCATTACGTCCTTCATTATCCTTTTAACAAAGCCCTCGCCGATTTGCAGCACGTCCTCAACGTCCACAAAGCTCATTTCCATATCTATTTGGGTAAATTCGGGCTGCCTGTCGGCGCGGAGATCCTCGTCCCGAAAACAGCGGGCAAGCTGTATATAGCGGTCAAAGCCCGAGATCATCAGAAGCTGCTTATATATCTGAGGAGATTGGGGCAAAGCGTAGAATTTGCCCGGGTGTATCCTTGAGGGTATCAAATAGTCGCGGGCGCCTTCGGGCGTGGATTTCATCATCATGGGTGTTTCCAGCTCGATAAAGCCGTTTTCGTAGAAATAATCCCTGGCGGTCTTGGCTATTTTGGAGCGCATTATAAGATTATGCTGAAGGGTGGCTCTGCGCAGATCGAGATAGCGGTATTTGAGCCTTAATTCCTCGTTTACATCGGTGCTGTCGGTGATCTCAAAGGGAGGAGTTTGAGCCTTGGCGAGTATTCGCAGCTCGTTTACCAGCACCTCCACCTTTCCCGTTTTTATTTCGGTATTTACGCTTTCCCGATCTCTTAAGGCTCCCTTTGCCATAAGAACGTATTCGCTTTTAACGGTTTTTGCCTTTTCAAATACCGCTCTGTCCGTTGTATCGTCAAAAACAAGCTGTACTATTCCCGTTCTGTCGCGAAGATCGATGAAGATAAGGCTGCCCTTATCTCTGATACGCTGCACAAAGCCGCCTACCGTGACCTCGCTCCCCACGCCTTCCACCTCGCCGCAGTAGTGGGTGCGGTGAAGCCCTGTCATTAAGTCTGCCATTGTTGTTGTCCTTCCTTAAATTATTTAATGATCTTTCCCGAACCCTTAACAGGCTTGGCGGGCTTTTTGATCTCTTCCTCGCTGCCGCCTCTGTCCGTGAAAATAGCCTCGCCCTCCTCCGCTTCTTCGGGAAGCTCGGGGTTGCGTTCGCCCTTGGATTCATAGTAGGGATTGATGATGTATTTTTGTATCACGGGATAGCTGATAAATGCGCACAAAAACATCAGCCACGCAAAGGGCAGAAACGGTATCACAAGCGTTGTGTAGGGCAGGAACATTACCACTGCCGTAAGCGCCGCAATAGACACCACAAAGGTGATTATATTGCCCTTGATCCCCATTATTGTAAGCAGCAAAGCGTTCTTTATGATCTTGCCCATAGGCAGCGTAAGACTGTCTATCTCAAGAAAAATATAGAAATTCGCCATATAGAAATAGCAGGCGATAGCTATGGTCACAATAAACAGCACATAGTTCCCCGGAGAAGGATCGTTATCCAAGACCTGCATATAAAAGGATATTCCGTATATGAACGCACCGAAAAATACCACATCGAAAATCCCCATGCCAAGCGCCTGACGAAAATTGGCTTTAAAGGTTTTTTTATACTCGTCCCACAAGAAAATAGGCTTTTCCAGCACAAATTTTCTCATGATCTGCATTGTGGCGGCAGTGGCAGGTCCGAAAAATATGATAAAGGGTATCCCGAAGAGAAGAAAATAAGGATTTCCCGTCTGCGAGGCGGCCATAAAGCCTGCCAAAACGCACAGCATTCCGCTGGTGGCAAAGTAGATCAGGTTTACGGCGAAGAGCTTCCAAAATTTTCCCGCAAAAATTTCCCAAAACTTAAAAAAAGGTTTTTTCTTAGGTCTGTTTTTCGCTACGCCCTTTCCCGCTGTTTGATAATCGTAAAAAAGTCCCAATATGTTTCCCGCTTTCCGCAATAATTGCTTTTTTATATTTCACAAATATATAGAATTATACAACAGAATATCGTCAATTGCAATAGAAAAGTGTGAAAAAAATCTGAAAAATCTCCGTAAAAAAAGACGCTATCCCGCTTTGGAAACGGTCAAAACGTCTTTTATGCGGTTTTCGGAATTAAAGCTGATCGTCAACTATTTCGATCTCTTCAAAAAGCTCCGCTTCATCGTCAGCCTGTTCGGCCTCGGGAATACCCTCGGGCTTATCCTCTGCGTCGGCTTCCTCCTCCGAAGCGGTATCGGAGGGGTTTGTATTGATAGAGGATACAAGATTCTTGATCTCCTTAAGCTCATCCTTAATGTTGCCTGTGGAATCCTTAAGCTCCGCCCTGATATTGTCGGTAGCCTCCTTCACCTGAGATTTTATGCCGTTGGTGGTATTCTTCATCTGCTCGTAGGTAAGCTCGCCCTTCTTTACCATATCCTCGTTCTTGACCTGCTTGATCCCCTCGGAAATTTTGTCGGCGGTGGTCTTGATCGTTCCGATAGTGTACATTGACGCCTTGTGAAGCTTTCCGCCCTTGCTTGTGGATTCCTTGATCTCGGTGTAAGCCTCGGAGTTCTCCTTGCTCTCACTTACCTTTTTGTAAACCAGATAACCTACTCCTGCCGTGCCTGCCAGTGCCAAGATAGCTGTTAATGCGTTCATAAAATCACCCTTTCTCCGACAGCCTTATTTCGACAGCCGTCGGAATTGCTATTAATTACATATTATTTTATCACATTTTCCAAAAAATGTAAATAGTTTTTTGGTATTTTGGTAAAATTGTCAGGCTATTGCTCCACCGATTAAATTTTGAAGAATTTTGCGCCGAATCCTTGCCGAAAGACAAGTAGCAGCTCCGCAGGAATATGCCGTATTTCAAGGAGTTGTGACACAGTATTTCGACAAGGGGACAAAAAATTCAAGAGTTAGTTGGGGGAGCAATAATTATGCAAAAACGCCTCCAAATAGAAAATCGGCATTCCCATTTGAGTAAAGCGCTCCTCATACTCAGTCATAATATTCCCTGTAATATTGCTGTTATGTAAATCGAGGGAAACATTTCTAAGTCCCCAGCCCGTTTGGGAAAAATTTTCAATTGAAAATTCAAAGAGCTTTTGATTATCGGTTTTTTGCTTAATAAATCCGTCGGGTGAAAGCAGATTTTTATAAATTTCCAAAAACAGGGGGTGGGTCAGCCTGTGCTTGGCGTACCGCTCCTTGGGATAGGGACAGCTGAAATTAAGATATATCAGCTCTATGGAGGCAGGGGGGATAATTTTTTCCAAGTATTCCGCCTTGCCCGCATAGTATCTTAAATTCTTTATGCCGCTTTTTTTTGTTCTCTCCATAGCGGTGATCAAAACATTCGGAGTCTGCTCCAATGCCAAAAAGTTTACGTTGGGATTTTCCTCGGCGGTCTGCTGTATAAACCTGCCCTTGCCGCAGCCTATTTCGAGGCGGACGGGATTGTCGTTTCCGAAAACCCTTTTTACGTCGAATTTGTCAATAATCGGGCGGTCTCTTTCCTCGGCTATGTAGTCGGGAAGCCAGCCTAAGCACACCTCTGCGCAGCCGTCCATTCTCTCGTCAAGGTGACGCTTTTTTCTCATTCTCATTTTTTTCTTTCCTTTCAATTGCATGCGCTTTTTCGGAAAAACGCATTTTGGGAAAATTCGGGAGCCTGTTCTTATATGCGTATACTTATTGAGTATACCATATTTTTCCCGCAATTGCAAAGGAAATTTTTTCTACTGCTCAGCCGCTGCGGTTAACGGAGGCTCTATGCCCAATTGCCCGTAAAGATAGTCCAGCTTTTTTTCGCAGTCCTCTATTCTTTGCTCCAATGCCGCCTTTTCCTCAGCCTGCTGCTTTTCAAGCTTGGTCTGTGCGGAAAGATTCATGGTGAAAACGGTTGCCGCAGCGAAGGCGA
>JAMPBF010000178.1 GCA_023666805.1 Bacillota bacterium | reverse complement strand
GATCCTACACCCCTCTATGTCGGTCGTTATTTGCAGGAATATCTGCAGTATCCGATGTTGGAATACTTGGTAAAGTTGAAATTGTATCGCCTTGCAACCTATGTTGTTTACGGTGATGCTGACGGTTCTCGGTTCTATGGGGACAGTGTACTTAATAGCCGGGGAAAAACGGTAACGGAGGTTTTAGGGATCGGAAAGAAGTATGTTCCTTTTTTGCAGGCAATCGATCCCGGTCCGAAGCAGCTTACAATGATAAGGTCGCTTCTGCGGGAAAACATCGATCCGGATATGGAATTGATGAGATGGTGCAGCGAAAACAGCGTCGGAAATGAGGATTATATTACAGTTCCTCTACGCTATATGACGCCATATAAGCTAATGCGATATGCTACAGAGCAGTTCGCATCACACCGTAAGACCTCTTATGCTTCCGAGGGCTACTATTCTATGAATTATCTTATGTCTGACTATAAGGATTACCTTTGTATGTGCGAGGCATTGGATCATGATATGAAGAGCAGTTTTGTCCTGTTTCCGAATGATTTAAAAGCGGAACATGACCGGGTAAATGATATGTCGCAGAAAGAAACCTCTAAGGCGTATGACCGCAGAATTGCAAAGATGTTTGAGGAACTGCAGAATCGATATGGCTATACCAAGTCGGGACTTATTGTCGTTCCTCCTCACTCTGCAAAAGAAATTACGCAGGAAGGCGATAAACTGCACCACTGTGTCGGACGGTATGTGAAGGATGTGGTGAAAAACAATTGCACCATTCTTTTTATCCGAAAGACATCGGCTCCCCAAAAGCCATTTTGTACGGTGGAAGTAAAACACGGCGATATCGTTCAGGCGAGGATCCAAAACAACGATTCTCCGCCGCCCAATGTGCAGAGATTCATTGAACTATGGAAGAAAAATGTGTTGTATGCTCCGGCTCTTGAACGGGCGGCATAGAAAGGATGTTTTTATGAAGCAATTAGAAAATCTGGCAATCGTATGCGCCAAGCGGCCGGATATCCTCCTGCAAATCTATGACGGATATGTATCCGTTCATGTGGGAGAAGGAACGAAACGGGCGTCTATGGTTGCAAAATGCGAGGATGATGACGCCATTAACGGCTTTATCTATGAAGTGAATTACGGCAAATATGCCAAACAGGAAAGGATGATACAAAATGAACGAATTACTGATAAAGCAGCGTGAGCTGACAGCACAGATCAACCAATACCGTGACGAGTATTATAACAAAAATGCTCCCTCAGTGTCGGACAGCGTGTATGACCGTCTCTTTGACGAATTGACAGTGCTGGAGAAACAAACAGGCGTTGTTATGGCAAATTCTCCGACGCAGACTGTCGGCTACCCTATCGTAGCAGGACTGCCGGAAGCCAGACATACTGTTCCGCTGCTCTCTTTGGATAAGACAAAGAAAATAAACGATCTGCTTGCATTCCAAAGTGGACGCAGGGTCAATTTATCGCTGAAGCTGGACGGGCTGACAACCGAGATCGTCTATGAGGGCGGAAAGCTACAAAGGCTCTCTACCCGGGGCGACGGTGAGATCGGTGAGGACATTACCCATAACGCGGCGGCGATTGAAGGAATCCCGCTGCAAATCCCGTATACCGAAAGATTGGTTGTGGCGGGTGAAAGCTTTATCCGAAACAGCGATTTTGAACGGCTGCGTACAGAGCTGGTGGACAGTACGGGAAAGCCGTACAAGAACAGCCGAAACCTTGCTGCCGGCTCTGTCCGTGCCTATAATTCCTCGGTCTGCGCACAGCGGTGCGTACACTTTCTGCCCTTTGCGGTAACGGAAGGGCTGACGGATGTTGAGGCAGAAACCGACAGCAAGCGGGCAAAGCTTATCAGGCTTACCGATTTCGGTTTCGGCAAGGTGCGAACCATCCAGTTTGACGCTGCCAATGAGGAAATGCTGGAGCTGCATATCAAGGTTTTGCAGGACAAAGCGAGAGAGGACGATCTGCCGATTGACGGGCTTGTAATCAGCTATGATTCCATTGCCTATTCCAAAACCTGCGGACGCACGGGGCACCATTTCAAGGACGGTCTTGCCTTTAAGTTTGAGGACGATTTGTTTGAGACGAGGTTAGACCATATCGAATGGACGCCCTCCCGCACCGGCGAAATCACGCCGGTTGCCGTTTTCGATACCGTAGAGATCGACGGCTGCGAGGTATCCCGGGCAACGCTTCATAATCTGTCCTTTATTGAGGAACTGGAGCTTATGCCGGGCAACCGCATCCTTGTTTCCAAACGGAATATGATTATCCCCCATGTAGAGGAAAATCTTGACCGAGGCGGTTTCGATATGGAAAGCCTGATCCCGCAGCAGTGTCCCTGCTGCGGTGAGCCGACGAGGATACACACCACAGCGAACTGCAAAACACTATTCTGCGATAATCCGGACTGCGATATGCGTCATCTTCGCCGTTTCGTCCACTTTGCCAGCAAGAAAGCAATGAATATTGAAGGACTATCCGAGGCGACACTGGAACGCTTTATCGGGCGTGGGTGGCTGCATGATTTTACAGACCTTTACCGGCTGGATGAACACCGGGAAGAAATCGTCTGTATGGAAGGTTTCGGTGAAAAATCCTGGCAGAGATTATGGGATGCGATTCAGGCAAGCCGTAACACCACCTTTGAGCGCTATCTGATTGCAATGGATATTCCGATGATCGGCAATACCGCCAGCCGTGCGCTTGGGCGCTGCTTTGAGTGGAGCCTCAGAGCCTTTGAGGTTGCGGTTGACAGCGGCTATGATTTTACGCAGCTTCCCGACTTCGGGGAAACGCTGCATAACAACATTCACGAATGGTTCAGTTTAGAGGAAAACAGACTTTTATGGGAGGAATTAAAACCTATGGTAAACATTGAAAAGAGAGAAATGAACACCGCACCGATACAGGATAATCCCTTTGTCGGCTGCACGATCGTCGTTACGGGCAAGGTAGAGCCTTATACCCGCAGCGGCATCAATGCGAAGATTGAATCCTTGGGAGCAAAAGCAGGAAGCTCGGTTTCCAAGAACACAAACTATCTGGTTTGCGGCGAAAACGCCGGAAGCAAGCTGGATAAGGCAAGATCGCTTGGCGTAACCGTCCTCTCTCCTGCGGAATTTTTCCGTATGGCGGGAGAATGATTAGACGCCTATATGCAAATACGGAGGGAGAGGGCTATGCCTTCTCCCTCTGTCAATTACAGGAGGAGCACTATATGAACAGACAAATTATTGCATTGCTCGAAGTGGACGATGATACTGCGTTCGAAGAACACGGTGACGGTCCGATTTCATATCTCGAAAAGGAAATGGGCTGGCTGGAGCAAAGTCAAATCTTTTTGAAAGATGCCTTTATTACTGACGAGGACGAATGTGATGTTGAACAAGCGTATTTGAATTATCTTGCCGAATGGATATTTGAATCTCTGGGAGAAAATTTATCCGGCAAAAGTCTGCTGTGTTATAACAAATGGAAGCAGTTGAATAACGTTTTTCGTTTCGAGAAAGGAATCAAGGTGCAATGAGTAAGCAACGGTATCGATATTACATCGAAGGTTATTTATATGCGCCCGAAAGCTACCGGGTGTTTAAGAGGCTTTTGGCGAATGGGACTGAAAGAGAAATCAATTTAACAGACAGCGAGCAAAGCACAATGTCTTTGTACTGCTTTTCCAAGGGATTTGATCAGGCTGTCGATTATGTAAAACAGCTTGAACGCCGGAGACTGCGCAAACCCAAGGAATATGTTACCTATGGATTTTGGACTCTGGAAGAACCGGACAGCTATATATATTCTACTGCATTTCGTTGTCAAACCAGTGTCCCTATCAAGGAAAAGCTGCTATGCAAAAAAGCGTTTGAAGAAGAACTGCGAAGGAACAATGGAAAAGTAGAACTTTATACGGAATGTAGGTTAGGTGCAAATTTTCGTCCAGAAAAGGTTCAAAAGCATTGTCTGACCGCTGATTTCAGCAGACCGTTGGCAATACGATTTACGATTTGAACAATTTAACGAAAGGAACGATCAAAATGGAAGAATTAAAACAGGCCTTTTATGAGGTTATGTATAAGTACGAAAAGTCATTCGGCGAAGTAGGCGTTATGGCCAATTTGAATGCTTGGGCAAACAGCAAAGCGCCGCTTTTGGAACTGCTGCGCCGCCACCCAAGCTGGGATGAGGCGGCGAAAGCCATCGTCTTTCACTATGACGAGGGACGAGGCATTGAGCCTGACGTCATTGACGAGGCGGCGTTTACGCTGGAAGATCTTGCTATGGAGCAGATCGGAAATGAACAGGACAAGGAAAATTTTCGGGTATCGCTTCGGGCAGCGGCAGCAGAACACAATACTACGCTGTCGGAAGAAACCTTGGAAATCATCCGCACACGGGGAAATGTCAAGTGTGCGGCCGGTCAGAAAACAAGCCGTATTATCGGCAAGCTCTGCCGGCAGTTCCAGGTGGACGGACATAGCCGCTACAATGCGGTATTTGCTCAGTTATCCGATGCGCTCAACCCGCTTCAAATGCCAAAGACAGCTTTGCTGTCCCTGCATCCCTGCGATTTTTTGGAAATGTCAAACAAGGATAACACATGGATCTCCTGTCACAACCTAAGAGACGGTTCATTTCAGGCAGGTGCGCTGTCCTATATGACCGATGACGTCAGCCTGATTTTCTATACGGTGGATAACGGTGTGACCGATCATTTCTACCGTGTGCCGAGACGGTCAAGGCAGATGTTCTTTTACAAGGACAATATGCTGTATCAGTCCCGG
Organism: Bacillota bacterium; assembly: GCA_023666805.1. GTDB lineage: Bacteria > Bacillota > Clostridia > Oscillospirales > Ruminococcaceae > Ruminiclostridium_E. The sequence continues at coordinate 272 of JAMPBF010000178.1, read as the reverse complement.
CTTTATCCGGCGGATTCGTCCGAGCCGATGGATCAGTATCGGAATTTGGTACAGAAAGCGATTGCGCTCTGCCTTGGGCAGCCGAATCTATGGAAGCTGATAACCAAGAGAGACGAACTGGACGATTACTGTGAAACAGCGGAGGGCGGCCGACAATACCCGGATTATAACTATTATGGGAATGTGTCGCTGTTAAAATCCGCCGGTCACTATGGTCATTTCGTTATCGGCGCACCGTCTTTATGCGTGTGTTGCGGAGAACCGTACCATAG
>JAMPBF010000177.1 GCA_023666805.1 Bacillota bacterium | reverse complement strand
TTCTCCAAGCCTCTTTTCCCTCCGAAATTTATATGCTTGGACTTTTTCGACAGTCTGAATGTTTGGTTAGTTAAAACTAACCAAACACATTATATCACGCTTCCTATATTTTGTCAAGAGGAGAATACCGTACAAAACAAATAAAAGTGCCTATGTCTAACTTGATGATCGATTTATTAAGCAGAGCCAAATAGTATGATTATCACAAGTTATTTCTGCTTAAACAAAAACAGGCTGCGCAATAATAAACGGCAGCCTGTACTTAAATTTCAAAAAACGCATTCGTAAAACAAGGATCTCATAACATATATGTCAAGGTAATAGAGAAATGTGCTGATCAAAGCTTCAAATTTTGTCTAAAAACCTCTCTCATTTCATTCAGCAGCAGCTCAGCTGCCGGAAAAAATACTTGATATTTTTTCCAAACCACATACATTTTTCGTTTCCAGTCTCGGATAAAGCGGACAAAAGCACAGCTCGCTGTCTGCGCTCGTGTCGGCAAGCTTGCCAAATGAAAACATAACGCCAAGCCCCTCTCTGACAAAAACCGCTCCGTTATAAACAAGATTAACCGTTACCGATAGATTCAGCATATCAATTTTTTCACCGCACCAACGAGGTATATCGGTTTTTATAGCTTGCCTTGTAGTACTCTTTTCTCGTGCATCTTCAAGAAAATAATACAAAATACGGATTTTCATAACATCGCCTCAAATTAAATTTATCAAATTTAGATATTCCTGTCAGGCATATCTAAAAATAGAAATAAAGTATTTGCTATTTTAGAAACAATACGCTATAATTATAGCAAACAACAAAAAATTTAAGCGTTTGCTATTTACCGATTAACATCGTATAGATGCAGATATGAAGCTGCTCTCGGATCACAGAAAGTCGGTACTTGAAAATTGCCATGCCGAGCAAAGAAAAGTAGACTGCTTAGACTACCTCATTTATCAATTGGAAAAAAGCGAATTTTGAAAGGAGTTTTACTATGGAAAAAATGAATTTGACAGCTGATTGGGATAAAACCTTCCCGAAAAGCGACAAGGTGGATCACAGCAAGGTGACTTTTGTGAACCGCTACGGGATCACACTTGCGGCTGATATGTACGAACCGAAAAATGCGTCCGGCAAGCTCTCTGCGATCGCCGTTTGCGGACCATTCGGCGCAGTTAAGGAACAGGCTGCGGGCTTGTACGCTCAAACATTGGCGGAGTGCGGATTTTTAACAATTGCGTTTGATCCCTCCTTTACGGGAGAAAGCGGTGGAGAGCCTCGCTATATGGCTTCCCCGGACATCAACACCGAGGATTTTCAAGCGGCGGTGGATTTTCTGTCTTTATGTGAAAAAGTCGATCCCGAAAAAATCGGCATAATCGGTATCTGCGGCTGGGGCGGAATGGCGCTGAATACGGCGGCGCTGGATACCCGCATAAAAGCCACTGTAGCCTCCACTATGTATGATATGACCCGTGTAAACGCCAACGGATATTTTGATTCCGAAAACAATGCAGACGCTCGTTATGCGAAAAAAGCAGCTATGAACGCACAAAGGCTGATCGATCTAAAGAACGGCAGCTACACCCTCGGCGGCGGAGTTGTCGATCCCCTGCCCGACGATGCACCGTTCTTCGTAAAGGATTATTACGATTATTACAAAACGCAGCGCGGCTATCACAAGCGTTCGCTTAATTCCAACGGCGGCTGGAATGTTATCGGTTGTATGTCCTTTATGAATCAGCGGATTTTGGAATATTCCAACGAAATACGCAGCGCCGTCCTGATAATGCACGGCGAAAAGGCTCATTCCTGTTATTTCAGCCGTGACGCTTACGAGAATATGGTGAGGGACAATCCCTATTCCGATAACAAGGAGCTGCTGATAATTCCCGATGCGGTGCACACCGATCTTTACGACGGCGGCGGTAAAAATGCGATACCGTTCGACAAGCTGGAAACTTTCTTTAAGAAAAATTTGAAGTAATTAGATATTAAAAGGAGAACGGCAGTGAAAAAAGTATTGGCTCTATGGTCGACAGCAGCTTCAATGCTTTGCCTTGCAGCTTGCAGTACGCCGAGCGGCGATGCGGTTTCGGGTACCGACGGCATGAGTATAACGCAAAAAACCGCTGAATCCCCAAATATTACGGATACCGTAAGCATTGCGGGAGCAAACAGCTTGACGGCGCTTGAATACGACAGAATATATCCCGAACACGAGCCTTACGGCACAGGTGTTGGAGCAATGCCCGGCAGAGTGGTCTGGGTGTACGATCCCGACAGCGTGGATTGGGACGGCAGCGGTTATTGGTGGGAGCTCGACCATTTCGATGAGGCGGCTGTTCAAAAAATGGTCAAGGACGGTATCGCTTCTCTCGGAGGAAAAAATAATGCAACCGAGGGCTGGAACGCCCTGTTCGTAAACCGTAACGAGCGCAACGGAAAAAGCGGCAGCTACGTCGGCGGTCAGAAAATCGCCATTAAGGCTAACATCAACGGTTCAGCTGTAATGGACGACGACACCTCGGGTGAAACAAAAATGAGCTACACCAATCCTGTTTTGCTGAAAGCGCTGCTGATCTCGCTTGTAAGGGACGCAGGCGTTGCCCCGAATGATATTACCGTGTACGACGTTTCGCGGCTGTTTCCCGATTATATGGTGGAATTATGCACCGAGGACATTCTTGACGGTGTAAATTTTGTCGGCAGAAATAACGCCGTTGCCGACGAAAACGTTCCGATAAATTGGTCGTATGAATTTTCGGGAAAGGTAAGCTATGTACCGACTTGCGTTACCGAGGCGGATTATTTGATCAACCTTGCGAACTTAAAGGGGCACAGCTACGGAATAACCTTGTGCGGCAAAAATCACTTCGGTTCGTTCATCAACGGTAATATGATGCGTCCGCCGGAGGGTGCAAATCTGCACCAATGGCTCACAAAAAACGAGATGGGGATATACAGTCCGCTTGTGGATCTAATGATCCATGAGCAATTTGGCGAAAAGACCGTATTGTATATGCTTGATGCACTGATATGTGCGGTATCCGAGGGAGCGTCAATGACAGGCGATAATACCAAATGGCAGCAAGCGCCCTTTAATAATGACTACACCTCCGGCATTTTTGTTTCGCAGGACCCTGTGGCGATAGATTCCGTCGGTGCGGATTTTCTGATGAACGAACCGACAGTTACGAAAAACAACAGCTCCTTGAGAAACAACCCCACTGTCGAAAATTATTTGCACGAAGCGGGACTGATCGGTAATCCGCCTTCCGGAACGGTCTACACCGACGGCAACGGAAAAGCCGTGACAAACGCAGGTGTTCACGAGCATTGGAACAACTCCGAGCAAAAGCAGTACAGCCGCAATCTCGGAAAATCCGAGGGGATCGAATTGGTTTATATAAAGGAATAGTGATCCAAATAATTTTCGGCTTGTCGAAAAAATCTCGTTGGTCGGTTTTCCGCCAAGCTGCCTCCAAACGCAAAAATCGAGACAGAGTCTTGCTCTGCCTCGATTTTTTAACTTAACCATTTTTATGATTATGCCCAACGGTTTTCACATAAGACCCGAAATTTAAAAAAATGGCTTATTTAACAAACAGTTGTTTTTAATGGCGCACAATCCATGCTGATACGGCAAAGCCTATTTATGCTTTATAGGTCTGAGCACCTGATACCCCAACACCTCGGGATAATGCCGCTGATAGCACTGACAGCTATCCTCGTTCCACTCATACTTTCCGCCGCCGAATTGGCTTATGTCGTAATTCCAAGCGAGATTTTCCACTCTGCCCATAACCTCGCCGTTGTCTTTCAGATAGTCATAGGCAGGGTGATAGAAAACAAGGTAGTAGCTGTCGGGAAACTCCTTTAATTCAAAGCCCTCTGGGATATTTCCGCTGTAATCGAGGGGCAAGCCGGTGCCGTAAAAATATCTGCGCTCGCCGTTTGTCTTAAACCAGCCTGCCGTGTGTCCGGTCACGATAAGGTCGGATACGTTGCTCAGACTGTCAACGATACCGCAGACCTTATCGCAGTCTTGATACTGCCACATTTCACCGTAATGCATTGCCCTGTCCTCCCAAACTCCGAGATATTTGTGTGCGGGGATAAATTCGACCCTTACCTGCGCTTCGGTCAAAGCCTTTGTGCTCATAGTTTTTTCTCCTTTTTGATCTTGATAGTATTCGGGATTCAAAACCACCTGTCTGATCGGAAGCGGTATAGGTACAGGATTTCTTCGATAGAGCGCAGGTGTACATCCAAACGCCGCCGAGAAAGCCCTCGTCAAAGCCTCCTGCGAAGAATAGCCGCACCGCATGGCAATGTCAACGATACGCTCGTCCGTGTCCCGCAGAGCAACTGCCGCCAGAGTGAGCCGTCTGCCCGCCATGTAGCTTTTTATGGTCATGCCGGTTATTTCACGGAAACGAACCGAACAGTAGTAGGGCGAATAACCTATCTGCTTTGCCATTTGCAGCAGCGACGGATTTTCACACAGATTATCCTCTATCCAGTCTATCATTTTCTGTATTGCCTCGTTCCATTCATACAAGCCGTTCACCTCCCTGCGAAAATAAGTATATCATATATGCAGAAGAAAAATCTTGATTTAAGTTGCGAATTTTTAGATGGATTTAAAATATACGTGCAGCGGAGATTAAGCGTCTCGACCTACGAAAAATTTTTCAAAACCGGATAGTACAAATCATAAAGCTGAGAATACACAATTTTGAAAAAAAAATATCTGCTGTTTTATTATTACAGGTTATAATTTTTTATGCGTTAATAAAAAACCAACGACCGTGCATATCAAGGCAAACGGTGCAGTTCGTACAAACAGCCATTCAAAAGTATGAAAGCCTACTCCGATAACAGCGGTCTCGGGAGCGCTGTAATCCCAATCCAAGTAGGGACTGCTTAACACAATCATTACCGCAAAAACAAGCACTATGACCGCACTCAGTACAGCACAGCTCCAATGAATAATTTTTTGTTTTCGCAATTTACTCCGAGCAAAATTTAGATTAATAACCTCAAGCTTTTCACAAACAGTTTTTAAATCGTCTGTACTTGGTGGAACGACAGTTTCTCCCAACAGAGTGCTT
>JAMPBF010000176.1 GCA_023666805.1 Bacillota bacterium | reverse complement strand
ACAATCCCTTTGCCGATAAAACAGTATTTTTCATTGTAAAATTTCCTTTCCTTATTGCTGATACCATTTTACCGCAAAAGTTATTAAGAAGTCCTTAAGGGAGCTTCTAAAAACCTCCATGTGAGCAAGGGTTTTTAGAAGCTCCCTTAAAAAATCATTTTACCGCCGGAAAAATCACCTCTACCTCAAGACCCCTGCTATGATTCCGCAAAAGCACATTTCCTCCCGATTTTTCCGCAATATATTTCACTATATAAAGACCGAGCCCCGACCCCTGTTCGCCGCCGCAGTTGCTGCCCCGATAGAATTTGTCGAAAACAAAGGGCACGCTGTCATTCGGGATACCGCTGCCGTAATCTCTGAAATGCAAAGCCGCTTCCCCGTTTTCCTTTGTAATGAAAACATCAATGTCTGTTTTGGCATATTTTCTGCCGTTGTTTATGATGTTTTCGCAAAGCTGAACAAGCCTGTTTTTGTCGATATTTATATATGCGGAAAATTCGGGCTTTTTAAAGTTAATATCGCTGCGTTCGGCTCCGATTTCCTTGATCACTCTCTCGGCAAAGCCGCAAAGCTCTATTTCCTCGGGGATAAATTTCAGCTTGTCCATATCGGTTATTGAATGTAAAAATAAATCGTCGGTAAGCCTTGACACTTCATCGCACTTTTTTATAATAACACCGAGGTATTTTTCCCGCTTTTCAAAGGAAGTGTCCATATTGGCGGAAAGTCCCTCGGCGTAAGCTCTGATCGAGGCGATGGGAGTTTTTATATCGTGAGAAAGAGTGGCTATAACGGTTTTGTTGTTCTCCACCGCTTCCTTTTCGCCCTTTCTCGCTTTGTTGATCTCCGTTCTCATGCTGTCAAACGCCCATGTAAATTCGCCGAAATAACGGGAGCGTTCATAGTTAAGAGGAATATCGAGATTACCAGCAGATATTTCCGAAGCAAATATCTTCATTTTTTCAAAAGGACGCAATACCGCAAAATAAATATATCCAAAGACTGTGATAATATACAAAAGGCTTATTCCGCATAAAGCGGGGATAAGGCTGCTGACGCTGCCTGCGGATTTTTCCGAGCGCATATTTTCCTGTAGGGCGGAAATTTTTTCGTTGGCTTTATCGTAATCTCCGTTATTGTTCAGCTGCTCTATCTCGTTTAAGCTGACGATATAGGCGGAGCTTTCATTGCCGAAGCTGCTGCTTTTTTCCGCAAAACAAAAACAGATAAATATCAAGGCAATTATTAACGAAAAAAGGGCGGAAGCCGTAATAAGCTTGTTTTTCATTCCGTCACCTCCAACATATATCCGACCTTAAAAACAGTTTTGATAAATTTCGGCTTTGCGGGGTCGTCCTCTAACTTTTCCCTTAACCACCGAATATGCACCGTTAAGGTGGAAGCCTCTACAAGCGAAAATGCGCCCCAAACCTCGTTTATCAGTGTTTCCTTCGGGATCGCCTCGTTTTTGTGCGAGCACAAATAGCTTAGCAGGTCAAATTCCCGCAAGGACAGGGAAACGGGACGTCCTCCCTTGGCGACCGTTCTCGAAGTGATATTGACCTTAATATCTCCGAAGCCCACAATTTTTTCATTGTCGGAAAATCCGTAGGCTCGGCGGATCAGGGCGTTTACTCTGGACAAAAGCTCCTGCATGGAATAGGGCTTGGGCAGATAATCGTCGCCGCCTATGTCAAAGCCGGTTATTCTGTCGGCTTCCCCTGTTCTTGCGCTGGCAAAAATTACGGGTACGTCGGATACCCTTCTAAGTTCCCGACAAATCTCAAAGCCCGTGGTATCGGGCAGATTTATGTCAAGCAAAACAAGATGATATTTGCTTTCCGACAGTAATTCAAAGGCCCGATCCGAATTTTCGGCAAGGCTTACTTTATATCCGTAGCTTTCCAGCATTTCGCCGATTATAAAAGAAAGATCCTTGTCATCATCAACAATCAAAATATGTTTTTTCATATTGCCGCCCCGCAAAATTATATTTTCACGAGTAAAGTATATCATAATATTTGCGAATTTGCAACAACGGCAGGAGCGGGCTCGGATCTCAAAAATCAAGCCCAATTTGCGGAATTTGCCGCAGACGGCAGGAGTTTTGACTTTTTAACATAAATATGGTAATATACTAAGTGAAGGAAATGCCGCACGGTCATTTCCGCAACAAAAAAGGAGGATCTTATAATGGTACAGGTAAAAGGAAAGTGGGCTCTTATCACAGGCGCATCGAGAGGAATAGGATATTTGACCGCAAAATTTATGGCGGAGCAGGGCTGCAACCTTATACTCCACAGCAGAAAAAAGGAGCATTGCGAAAAGCTGCTTTCGGAAGTAAAGGCTATGGGGATCGAAGCCTGTGCGGTTCAGGCGGAGCTTTCCGATCTGGAAAGCGTTCAGGGTATGCTTGAGGAAATTGACGGTTTGGGATATGACGTGGATATTGTGCTTAACAATGCGGGTATGCAGATCGCCTATCGCACGGATTATTATAAAACCCCCGTTTCGGATTATACCGAAAGCTTCAAAATAAACACAATAGCCCCTGCGATGATATGCTATCACTTTATGCCTAAAATGATCGAACGGGGCTTTGGAAGAATTGTAAACACCACCAGCGGAATAAGACTTGAACCCGAACAGGCAGGCTATTCCGCCAGCAAGGCGGCTTTGGATAAAATCACCATTGATCTGGGATCTAAGGTCGAGGGCACAAACGTTATGATCAATCTTACGGACCCGGGCTGGTGCAGAACCGATTTAGGCGGTCCCAACGCTCCCAATGCTCCCGAAAGTGCGATCCCGGGAATTGCGGTGGGAGCATTTGTAGATGATAAAAAATCAGGCAGATATTTAAACGCTCCGTATTTTATCGGGCTTACCCTTGAAGAAGCCGTTAAAAAAGCCGAGAGAGAATTTGACAGTCCGTACAATACCAATAACCGTTAAAATCCATAAAAAGCGTCAGCTTGGCGGAAAACCGATCAACGGGTGGTTTTTCGACAAGCTGACTATTTTTCGATTGACAGCTGTTTTTACGCTGTTTCACAGCAAAACCGACGGCAGCATGGAAAAAACCATGCTGCCGTCCTGCGGGTAAAAAAGCTTCACAAGCCGTTAAAGCAAAGCCTCAAGCTCGTCTATGGTTTCATCGAACACCTTTATCGCACTCTTGACCACATCAGGCGAGCATAAATCGATCCCCGCAATTTTCAGCTCATTAAGAGGATAATCCGAGCCGCCGGACGACAGGAATCTAAGATAGTGGGAAGCGTCTCCGGTTTCAAGAATACGGGAAGCTATGGCAACAGCCGAAGAAAATCCCGTTGCATATTGATAAACGTAGTACGAATTGTAGAAATGCGGAATAAATGCCCATTCATATTTAAGGGTATCACAAAATTCAGCCTCCGGGTAGTATGTCTTAACCAAATCCTTATAGACTTCATTTAAAACCTCCGCATTTATGGAAGCCCCCTCCGCTTCAAGGCGATGAGCCTTGTGCTCGAACTCCGCAAAAAGCGTCTGACGGAAAACCGTGGTTCTGAAGCCTTCAAGAAAATCGTTGAGTATATAAGCGCGGCGTTTTTTGTCGGTTTCGGTTTTTAGGAGGTATTTTGTAAGAAGGACTTCATTGCAGGTGGAGGCTACCTCCGCCACAATAAGACGATAGTCATGATTGGCGTAATCCTGCTTTTCGGAGGAGAGATAGGAATGCATTGCGTGACCCAGCTCGTGAGCAAGAGTGAAAGCGTCGTCAAGCGAATCCGCATAATTCAGCTTTATGAAGGGGTGTATTCCGTAAATTCCCGCCGAGAATGCGCCTGCCTCTTTCCCGGGCGTTTCGTAAACGTCTATCCAATTTTCACGGTATGCCCGGCGGATCACATTTTGATATTCCTCACCGAGCGGAGCGACGGCTTTCAAAACCAGCTCGCACGCTTCCTCATAAGGCATGGGATATTCTACATCCTCAACTATGGGAGTGTAAAGATCGTACACGTCAAGCTTTTCAAGTCCGAGAGCTTTTTTTCTCAGCTTCAAATACTTGTTCATGGACGGAATAGACTCTCGAATAGCCTCAATCAGTGCGTCGTAAACCCTTTCGGGGACATTAGAGGCTGCAAGAGACGCCTCTCGTGCGGATTTATACCCTCTTACTTCCGCAAGAAGATTGTCCTGCTTAACGCTTCCGCCGTACAGGCAGGCTATGGTGTTGATGTATTTGCCGTAAGTGCCGAACATTCCTTCAAACGCAGCTTCTCGGAGCGCTCTGTCATGCGATTCCCGCATTACGCCGAAATTGCCTCCGGTAAGCTCTGTTTTTTTGTTGTCCGAACCCGAAATTGCGGGAAGCGCCATTTCCACATTGGTAAGCATGCTGTAGGCGTCCGACGGAGTTACCGAAATTTTGCCTATTTTTGCGATGAGAGCCTCTCTTTGCTCGTCAAGAACGTGATCCCTCAAGCGTGTAGCGTCCTCGATTATGTGAGCGTATTTCTTCAACGGTTCGTATTGCATAAATTCGGCAAGCCTTTCGGCGGGTATTTCCATAAGCTCGGGATTAAAAAAAGCGGCAGCAGCGCCCGCCTTAGCCGAGAGCGCAGTTACTCTGTCGCACATGGTCAAAGCCCTTGTGTCCCCTCCGTCAACGGTTTTAGCCAAAAAAGCATAATCTGCGACCCGATCAAATTTCTCATAAAAGCCATACAGCCTTTCATAAGCCGCAAAAAGCGACTCTGCCGAAAGCGAAAGAGTTCCTTTAAGCTCGGAAAGGAACGGGATCAAATCCTCACATTCAAGATACGCCTTTTCCCAAGCCTCCGAGGTCTTAAAAATATGGGTAAAATCCCATTTCAATTCGTTCGGAATTTCGTTTCTTTTTTTCATTGTTCTGTCTTCCTTTCATGGATTTGTTATGATTTTACCTTCAAAGATCAATACATGCGATTTCATTATTTATTATATCATAAAAGGAGAATTTTGCAAGGCAAAATTCGATTCAACTGAAACGATAAAACGTTCTCAAACATTAAAATAAAAATCTTCCTCTTTCCGCAGTTTGAGGTTGTTCTATCATAAAAGGAGAATTTTGCAAGGCAAAATTCGATTCAACTGAAACGATAAAA
>JAMPBF010000175.1 GCA_023666805.1 Bacillota bacterium | reverse complement strand
TATTCCCAACTTTCTATCTTTGCTTCTTCTCCCAAATCCCGATTTATTGATCAGCATATTTAAAAAATATGTTGCAAAATAACTCCACTGTAGTATCACTGCCTATTTTCTAATTCCGCAAGAAGTCTCGTTTTCAACTCCGCAAGCTCGATTTCCGAAGGTCGGTCATCGTCGTTGTACATTTTGTCCATAGGCAGCCACCACACCGGACCAACGCCGTTATTCCCATAATCCTCAATGTCTCCGTTTCTTCTGGGAAAAAGATGCCAATGAAGATGTGAGTCGCCTTGTCCGAGACACTCATAATTGATTTTCTCCGCACCGAAAGCATTCTTTACCGCCCTTGCGACAAAAATCATCTCTTCAGAGAATTTCGCAGCGAATTCCTTGTCGAGGTAAAACAATTCGGTTTCGTGACGCTTGCAGAGAAAAAGAGTATATCCTTTAAAATGCTGATGATCTCCGATCACAACGTATCCGGTCTCAAGCTCCTTGACAAAGTAGGGGTTTGTTCCGTTTTTGATCATTTTGATACGCTCACAAATCAAGCACATACACAAATCTCCTTTTAATTCACTGTAGTGTCTCCGCCCAAATCCGGTGCGTCTTCCAGTTCCGCCATACCCGCATTTTAAAAATAAATTGGAATTTTTACATGAGCGGTTTTATCATTATGATACCGTGGTAATTTTCCCCATAGCAGTTTGGGATAAAGCCCGTTGGGGAAAAGCCGTACTGTAGGAAATAGTCAAAATGCTTTCGACCGTGTGATTTCAGTTCTTTCAATTCGTCTGCGTAATTCTGAATTGGCTTACCATGACATGACATATCAGTTGAGCCTATAACATACTTCAAGTTTCGATATCCTTTTTCCCTTGCGTGTTCCTCGCATTGTCTCAATAACGGTTCTAACTGTTCTTCCATAACAAAAATCCCATTTTCGTCATATCCAAGACATTCTATAGTCAAATAAGAATAACCTTCATATTCAGCACACAAAACCCAGCCCTTGGGGTTTGCCTTATCGCCAATATACCAGCCAATCAATTTTGCAAGTAAAGATACATCTTGCAGCTGCTGACTTGCTCCCGCAAAATCCCACCACTCCGGTTTTATAGCAGACATCAGTTTTGCAACGACATCAACATTTGATTTATCAATTCTGTATATCTCCACAATTATTCCTCCTGAATTTATCCTTTTCTATCATCAGTCACTATATGCTCTATCCCGAAATGCTCTCTGCCGAGATAATCCTTTAAAAAACTCGGAAATGCCCTGTACTTGTCCAAATCGCTTATCGGTATCCAGTGCATTTCCTCTTTCACGCCTCCGCAGGTTGTGCTGTTACTGTGCAGCTCCTTTGTTCCTCTTGGCTTCATTAAAAAATAAAAGCTTATTTCATGGCAGTTTAATCCCTTTAATACTCCGCCGCTCTCGTTAAAAAAGTTTTCATGGATAACCGCCAAGCGGTCTATCTCATAATGCACGCCCGTTTCCTCAAAAACCTCTCGAAGAACTGCGTCCTCGGCGGTTTCACCCATATGAAACCGCCGCCGACGGAATACAAATAATTCTCGTTCTTGTTTTCCGCAAAAAGAACACATTCGTCCTCTACTATAATTGCTCCCGCACGGTATCTAAACCAATTATCCTCCTTGGTAAAACCGCAGTCGTACATTTTGTTATTAAACCTCCGCAAAATTTGAATTTGCTTATCTCATTAAATACAAGCTGTATTCATAAGAATCGCCCTGATATTCTTCCTTTTTTCTGAGCAATCGCTCATCAAAGCCCAATGATCGATAAATATGCTGTGCCTTCAAATTATCGTCTTCTACCCCTACGGTAAATTCGGAATAGCCTCTTTCTTTTAATATCTCTATTACTTTTCTTATAAGATACTTACCGTAGCCCTTCCCCTGATAATTTTTATGTATTCTGAATGCAAATAAATATGCTCGCCTTCCTTGCACGGCAAAATTATCATCATCGGATCGATACCTTGCATGAAGCTCGCCGATCAGCTCCAAACCGTCAGACAAAACAAAAATATCGGTAATATTATTTTGTATTTCGTATGTACATTGTGCTATCATTTCATCAACATCATTGTAGTCATATAATTCAGTCAGTCGATGCAGCTCCTGTACGGCAAGCGCAGTGACAGTCATTGCAGCCCTCCCAATTCCGATTTATCGATCAGTGATTCTAATCGCTTTGCTCATTCCATGCGGATCGGCAAATTGCAAACGCCAAAAATTTTTGCCGTTTCTATATATCGATCCAAATGCCAATATCCCTCATTTCGGAGTTTGGGACGCTTTTATAAAAGCGCTGCGCCTCTTCGTTGGCAGCGGTCAGCGCAATAAGCGTGTTGATATGCTTGGTTTTTAATATGTGCAGCAGCGATTCCAACAGCCGCTGTGCCACCCCCTGATGTCTGCTGCTTTTTACAACGCAGATCCAATCAAGGTATGCTTTTTTTGACCCGTCAAATCGGCTTGCGATAATTGCGGAATCGATTCTTCCCACCATCTTATTATCATCATATGCCAATAAAGAAACGGAATCGGAAAATGCATTATCGTCAAAGCTTTTCTCAACAGCTCGGATATAGTCGCCGTCAATCTCCCAGCCCCAAAAGTTTTCTTCTTCTCTCAGTCTTTTTTCATAATCCAGCACATCGGGTATTTTATCTTTTGTATATATTTCGATTTTCAAATTCATATCATTACCTTTTACTACGATATTAAAATTTATCGTTTTGTCCCTCGTATTATCATTGTGACCGAAACCGATGTATCCCATTGCTTTATTCCTTGGCGATACAGATCGAGCCGTTGATCGTATTTGGCGTTTATGGCTGATACGGCTTTTTCCGCATGATCGGAATGGACTGACAAAACCGCCTCCAAATCATTCTGCCGCATCGCTTCGATCATTGCTTCCGCCATTTGTGAGGAATATTTCGGTGCGTCGGGGGTGAGATCGATAATTGCATAATCGGTCGTTACATTTGAAAAACCGTTTTGCTCCATTGATGCGGGAAGCTCCGCCTCGGACATGGGAAATCTGCAAACGCCGTACTTATCCAATTCTTCATTTGACTGCGGATAATTTCCCCAAAATTCTTTTTCTTCCGCCGTTATTTCCAAGCACGGTGCAGTACAGTGCAGACCTTTTCTTGCGGAAAGGCAAATACAAACTCCGCCGGTTTTTAAAACACGCCGCTGTTCATTCCAAAATGCGGTCGGTTCAATATGCTCCTGAACAGTGTTGGAAATAGTGACATCAAATGATCGGTCGCTGAACGGAAGCTGTGTGGCGTCTCCTTCCGTAAATTCGATCCCGGTGATATGTTCCTTTGCAAAAGAGATGAAATTGCTATCCCGATCCATTGCGTTAATTTGCGCCTTGGGATACCATCTTTGCAGCGCTTCCGCCAAGGCTCCCGGTCCGCAGCCAATCTCCAAAATTTTTAAACAAGCGTTTTCGTCCAAATCAAAGGATTTTTTATACTGCTCAAAGAACGCATCGTCAAACCTCAGCTTACGGCTCAGATACAACGTATTTGTACCCTGCACATTGTCTGACCAAATATTATTCATATATTCCTCCTGTTTTTAAACGGTTATCAGCATTATTTTTCTTTATAGGGTGCCTGATAACCGTTTTCAGCCTGTCGGGAGCGATGCGTCTTGCGTCCGAAAGATATATTTCATGGTGAAAACGCTTGCCGGAAATATCGAGAGAATATCCCTCCCGCTCCATAAACTCATGCATAAGCCCTACGGTTTTCGGCTCGTCGTCATATCTTCCGATATGCATACACTGCACGCACAAGCCCTCGTCATAGGTCAAAAATTCCGCCTTGGAAAAATCGGTCTTTTTCTTCTTAGAGGCTTCCTCCACCGCCCAATCGAAATCCGATCTTGTTACGAAGTCGGGCAGGCGTATAAGCGATACCCACTTAAATTCGTCTTTATGAGCATAGTCTATATCCCGTGCGCCGTCCTGCCACCAAAAGCCTTCAAGGGGCGGCACCACATAATCAAAATAGCCTTCGATCCGATGATCGCCCATTTTGCTCATCTTCACGGTAAACGCTATGCCGTAAAGAAGACCTATAGACTGCTTATATTCGCCGCCCTCAAGGTTGGGGTCGCCCTGACCCCGCACGGCTATATAATTCATCGGCGGTACGGAAACGACAGTGGGCTTTTTAGGGGGCATATAGTATTCCTTATATTCCTTTTTAAAATCAAAAGCCATTGTGTTTCTCCTTTTTTTTCGATCATATAAGCCATGGACTTATTTTTTCTTTGCCGCCGATCTCAATCATGAAGCTTACTGCTTGCATATCCTTCTTCAATAGCGGCGTTGCAGGAAGCGTCAATATTTGCCGCAACCTCCTCGGGTGTTTTGTCTCCGAACAGCAGATCCTGTATATTGGGGTAAAACGCCGCCCTAACGCCTCGCCAGTTGGGATTGTTGCCGGTAAGATTTACGTTTGCGCTGCTGTTGTTGATATGCTTGCGCTCACTCTTTAAGGAGTCGGTATATTTTTCCGCCACGCTTTGGCTGCACGGCATTGCGCCCGTCATATAATCCTTGTAATCGCTTTCGTAAATGAACTTTACAAACGCTTTGCCTGCACTGAGCTTGTCCCCGTCGCCGTTGTCAAAAACCTCAAAGCCCGAGGTAAAAACGGTTGCATAACCCTCGCCGTCACGGCTGAAATTGGGGAAATTGACGGAATAAATGTCAAAACCGCCCTCCTTCACGCAGTTCGCCTCTTGAGCGACATTGTTGATGTAAAGACCCAGCTGTCCGTTGATAAACTGATTATAATTATCCAATAAGACCAAGGTATCCGCTTTGGCGGGGAAATATCCCTTGTCGTTACATTCCTTGATCCATTTCAGAGCGGCAATACCCTCGGGAGTATTTACGCAAAATCTTCCGTTTTCATCAAACAAGGGACAGCCAAAGGCTCTCAAAAGCGTCATGATATGGGTATCGCCCTGGTTGTTGGCGGCATACATCATCATAGGGGAGACCAGATCCGGCAAATTTTCCTTTAATGCTGCGAACACATATTCATACTGATCCTTGTTCCAATTTTGCACTACATCGGGCTCTTTGATAAATTCCTCCAAGCCGGCCTTGCGAAACAGATCTG
>JAMPBF010000174.1 GCA_023666805.1 Bacillota bacterium | reverse complement strand
CCTTAAGGGCGGATTTTCTGACGATCTCCACCGGAAGCAGCACTATGGGCGCATAGCGGGGCTTCGGACTGCGCTCGGTCTCATACCAGCGCATAAGTCCCAAGGCAAGGTACAGTGTATTTGCGCCGTTTTCCTCAAGGGACAGCTTCGAGGTGCGGTACAGTGCGGTGATGTTTTTTAAAAGCTCCCCCTCCGTGAGAACGGAACGAAGCCTTTTTCCCTTAAACTCGGAGCGTATCAGCTCGGCAATGCCGTCTGCGGGGCGGATATTCTCAAAATTTATCTCCCCGCCTTCGGGTCTCCAGTCCTCGGGCTTCGGCATAAGAGAAAATTCCTCGCCGTCCGCCAGTGCGTCCTCCAGCTCTCCCAAGGAGGGGGTCAGGATCGGTATAATGCTTTTGGTGAGCCTTAGGTTTATAAGAGAATTTCTGAGTCCCAGATCAAGCAGCTTTCTTTCCCATTGGACTTTTTTGGGCAGATCCTTTTCCTGGGCTCTGCCTTCGGCTACCGCTATCGTATCGGTTATTTCCTTGGGAGAGCCTGTCTCCTTTTCGGTTTTAAAATCGTGGCTTATTACAAAGCCGCAGTCGGTCATTACCCTTTGAGGAAGAGGCGTTACGCCGCTGAGCCTTGCTCTGCGCACGTCTATTATGTATTCCGCCGGATCCGTGCCCGCCAGCTCCGCCTCGGCTTTTGCCCTTGCGTCGTCAAAATCGGCGTTCTGCCCTGCGCAAAGCATGGTGGTTTCCAATGCGGCGATCTCGTTTATACCGCCTGCAAGCCGCTTGGTGATAACGGAGGCGTCGTCCCCGATGATCTCGGGAAAGGTGAGGTCTTCAAGCCACAATGCGGTAAAAATGTGCCCCGCCGTTAAAATAAGTATGGGGTGAAGTCCTGCCGCTTCAAGGCAGGCAGTGTACAGCAGGGTCACGTCAAGACAGTTGCCCAGCTTTTGATCCGCAACGGCGTCGCATAGTCTTACCCTTTGTCCCAGCTCGCCGAAGGAGGCGGGAGCGACGGCGTAAACAATGTTCATATCCTTTATTGCCGCAAAAATTGCCGCCGCCTGCTTTAAGACCCTATTGGGATCCTTTGACTGATATGCGTCCATGGAGGGGTCGCCCGTCCATTTGCCCAAATACTCGGTGCTTCTTGCCATTATCTCTGCGATCTTGGGGTGGTTCGGGGTGATAAAGGAGGTCAGCAGCTCGGGATAGTAGGAGATCCCGTGCCATTGATCAAAGGCAAAAATCGAAACGGGCGCTTCACGCTGCGCCAAAATATTTTCGCCTGCGGTGAGGGTATAAGTGACCCTGCCCTCCGCCTTTTCGGTGAGAGAGCCCAAGTATTCGCCGTTCAGATCCGGCTTGAGGTTATTCAGCTGCAGCGCCCGATCTGCGGGTATGCAGTCGATTTTTATTTTAAATTCGGAGAAAAATTTGGGAGAGGAGGTTATGGTAAGCTCTGCGTTTTCCGTCTCCTCGGCTGCGGTGACCAGCACCGAATGTATAAAGGATTTCCCGCTTTGCTGAAGCGCATAGCTCACAAAGGGGAGGGCGGTGATCTCCATATTCACATTTTGTCTTGCTTCTTCCGTATTATCCATAAGCCACCTCCAAAAAATATTACTTTTATTTTATCATATCCGTTAAAAAAAGTAAACAAAAAGATTGACATAAGCGTTAAAATATGTTAACTTTATTGCATAAACTTGAACGAGGTGATAAATATGCTTGCAGCTTTAAGAAGCTCGCCCATGGGTTGGAACAGCTGGGACTGCTACGGCGCTTCGGCGACGGAGGAAATAATAAAAAGAAATGCCGACTTTATGGCTGAGCATTTGAAAAAATACGGCTATGAATATGTGGTGCTGGACATTCAGTGGAGCGAGCCCACCGCCGAAAACCATGAATACCACCCCTTTGCGCCCCTTTGCATGGACGGATTTTCAAGGCTTATCCCCGCCCCCAACCGCTTTCCCTCCTCTGCGGGAGGCAAGGGCTTTGCTCCCCTTGCGGATTATGTTCACGGCTTGGGGCTTAAATTCGGTATCCATATTATGAGAGGCATACCCAGACAGGCGGTGCATCAAAATACCAAAATAGCGGGAACCGACAAAACCGCCCGAGATATTGCCAAGACCGACAGCATTTGCCGTTGGAACACCGATATGTACGGAGTGGATCCCGAAAAGGAGGGGGCTAAGGAATACTACGACAGTATTTTTGAGCTGTATGCCTCTTGGGGCGTTGATTTTATAAAGTGCGACGATATTGCAAGGGAGTTTCCTCACGCCGAGACAGAGCTTATAATGCTGGCAAATTCTCTGAAGAGCTGCGGCAGAGAAATGGTTTTGAGCCTTTCTCCCGGACCTGCCCCCACCGAAAAGGCCGAGCTGTTAAAGGAGATCGCCAATATGTGGAGGATCACCGACGACTTTTGGGACAAGTGGGATCTGCTTTACGATATGTTTGACCGTACCGCAAGGTGGGCGGAGCATGCGGGCGGCAGCCACTATCCCGACGCCGATATGCTGCCCGTGGGAGCTATCCTTCAGGACTACGGCGAAGGCAACCGCACCAAATTCACCGAAAACGAGCAATATACCATGATGACCCTGTGGAGCATTTTCCGCTCACCATTGATGATCGGCGGCGAGCTGACCAAAACAGACGATTTCACCATGTCGCTGCTTACCAACGGGGATATTTTAAAAATGCACAAAAGCTCCAGAAACGCACATCAGGTATGGCGAAAGGAGATCGGCGGCTGCGAGCATATTTTGTGGATCGCCGATTCGGCGGAGGGCGGAATTTATGCGGCTGTTTTTAATGCGGGAGAGAAGGACGCCGAAATAGAGCTGCCTCTTGCCGACTTGGAGATCTACGGCAGCGTCAAGGTCAAGGAGCTGTGGAGCGGAGAGGAGACCTCGGCGGAGGGCTCGATAAAGGTTAAGACGGGAAAGCACGGCGGGAAAGCGTTCCTTCTTTCCTGAAGCAAATTTCGGTTTTCGGTGTCTTGCATTTTTTTCCTGCTTATGCTATACTAATAAAGTATTTATAAAAGAGAAAGGGTATATAGATGGCTAAAGTAGTAAAATTCGGCGGCAGCTCGCTGGCTGACGCAAACCAGTTTCGCAAGGTCGCACAGATAATCCGCTGCGACAGTGAGAGGAGATATGTAGTGCCCTCCGCTCCGGGAAAGCGCTTTTCCGACGACACAAAGGTCACGGATATGCTGTACAGATGTTACGAGGCGGTGGGAGAAGGAAAAAATGCCGAGGCGGAATTTCTTCCCGTGGCGGAAAGATTTGACGGTATCATAAGCGACTTGGGACTTGCCCTAAGTCTTGACGACGAGTACGAGATAATTGCGGAGAATTTTAAAAAGAGGGCGGGCAGAGACTATGCCGCCAGCAGAGGCGAATATTTAAACAGTATCATTCTCGCCAATTATTTGGGCTTTCAGTTTGTGGACGCCGCAAAATGCGTGTTCTTCACCGCCAACGGCGAGTTTGACGCAGATCTTACCGACGCCTGTCTCGCCTCCGTGCTTGAGGGCTATTCCGAGGCGGTGATCCCCGGCTTTTACGGCGCAAAGCCCGACGGCACCATACAGACCTTCTCCAGAGGCGGCAGCGATTTCACCGGCTCGGTGGTGGCTAAGGCGATCGGCGCCGATCTGTACGAAAACTGGACGGACGTAAGCGGCTTTTTGGCGGCGGACCCGAGGATAGTGGAGGACCCCGAAATAATCGACTTTATCACCTATAAGGAGCTTAGAGAGCTGTCCTATATGGGTGCGGGCGTGCTTCACCAGGACGCAATTTTTCCCGTTCGCTCCGCCCGTATACCTATTAATATAAGGAATACCAACAAGCCCGAAGACCCGGGCACCATGATAGTGCCCGAAGCCCCCGCCAAAACCGACGGCAGAGTAATAACGGGCATTGCGGGCAAAAAGCATTTCAGCGTTATTTCCATAGAAAAGGACGAGATGAATGCGGAGGTGGGCTTTTTAAGAAGGATACTCACTATTTTGGATCACGAGGGCTTGGGCTTCGAGCATATCCCCACGGGCATCGACACCATGAGCCTTGTGGTCAGCAGCGAGGATCTGGAAAAACGCCCCAATGTGGTAAAATACATCAAGGAGATCACTCACCCCAACCACATCGAGGTGATAAGCAATCTTGCTCTTATCGCCGTGGTGGGAAGAAGCATGAAGGAGAAAAAAGGAACGGCAACAAGGATCTTTGCCGCCCTCTCTCACGCAAATATCAACATCAAGATGATAGACCAGGGCTCCAGCGAATTAAATATAATTGTGGGAATTGACGAGAAGGATTTTGAAAAGGCAATCAAGGTAATTTACGATATGTTTATGCTGTCCGAACAATAATACTGATACCTGTTTAAAATATAGACTACGTCTATATTTTAAAGCGAAAACAGTATAAGAATATGCTGCGGCGGCAAAATTCGCTTTTCGGCGGGAGGTAAAAAATGAAGCTTGACAATATAAGAGTCTACGACATGGAAGAGAGCTTTAAAGCCAGCAAGTACCCCATGGCTGTAGACACGGAATCGGTAAACGGAGACATTACCGACAGAATAAGAAGCCTTGCCCAAAGCCCCAAGGGCGAGGGGCACGACCAATTCCTTACGGGAATAAGGGTGGCTTTCGATCTGACCTTTACCGTAAAGGCATGGACGGAGGCGGAGCGCTACCGCTTTCTCGAATTTGTGTCCAGCCAGTCCACCATGCACAGAATAGCGAAATTCGACCTTTCCAAGCAGTACAACAAGTATGTTGACCCCCGCATGATAGAGATCATGGAGGAGCTGAAAAACAGATATAACGAGACAAATGACCCGGAGGACTATTTGCGCCTTCTTTATTCCAACCCCTGCGGCTTTGAGCTTACCGCCAGGCTCACCACCAACTACCGCTGCTTAAAGACAATGTACAGTCAGCGGAAAAATCACCGTCTTCCCGAATGGAGGGAATTTTGCGAGGAGATAAAAAAGCTGCCCTACGCCAAGGAGCTGATAACAGGCGAATAATATCGGCGCAGACAGCCCCCAAAGCACTGCGGCAATGCGGAAACGGCTTTTTTGAGCCGTTTTCAGACTGTCGAAAAAGTCACACTATATAAATTTCGGAATGAAAGGGGTCTTAGGGGGAAACCATCAGGGTTTCCCCC
>JAMPBF010000173.1 GCA_023666805.1 Bacillota bacterium | reverse complement strand
GACGGTTTTTCTCCAAGCCTCTTTTCCCTCCGAAATTTATAAGCTTGGACTTTTTTGACAGACTGTCGGCTCGCAAAAAATGCGAGCCGATTCAGTCTGTCGAAAACCCCCATTTCCCCTCCAAATCCGGAATACTTTTATCCAAAATTAAACTAACTTCTCAACAATGCACTAAAACAGGCAAAAAATAATAAATTGAAACCGAATTACCCCCATTTCCGCCCATATTTCACCTGTGTATCGCATACTTTTTCAAATTCATGGCAGCAAATTTAAGCCTAACCCATTTGCCTACCTGAGCTAAGCCTTGATAATATGTAAACCTCATAGAATGTTTTTCCTTCGAGTCGGCAAACACCCGTTCGATGGTTTCCTTGCGCTTTTCGTACAGCTCCTTGATCCCGAAGGTATGCCTGTAATCCTCCGCCTTTTCAAGATATTCCCACCAAATGTGCTTGGCTGCAACCTTTTCGCCCTTGGTGCTTTCCGTGCAGATTTGTTTCGATTTGCAGCTGTTGCAGATGCCGCCATTGCTTTTGAATTCCTTGTACCCCTCTCTGTCAGTAGTTGTGTACTTTAACACTTGATTTTCGGGGCAGATCACGCAGTCGTAATATTCATCAAGCACCTTTAAGGAACGATATAAAAATACATCACATCTCCCCGCCAAATAACAAAGCCCCCAACACCGTCGGGGGCTTGATTATTGGCTGTTATCCTATCAAGAAAGGATAGAATGTTCATCGTTAACGTCGAACAAGTGAACCTTGTTGGGATCGAGAGCCAGCTTAACTACGTCCTGAGGACGAGCGGTGCAGCGAGGGCTTACGCTTGCTGTCAGGGGAATACCTTCGCAGGTCAGGTACAGATAGGACTGAGCGCCCAGCATTTCGGTAACGTCTACGTTAGCCTCGATGATACCTGTTGTAGCTGCGGAAATGAACATTTCCTCGTCATGAATGTTCTCGGGACGGATACCCAAGGTAACTTCCTTGTCAACATAATACTTAAGCGCTTCGCAGTCAGCAGTCTTGCTGTTGGGAAGCTCGATATAGAACTTTCTGCCTCTGCTGGTCTTGGTGTCCTCGGAACCGAATTCAACGGTGTACTTGCCGTTCTGCATGATAAGCTTAGCATCGATGAAGTTCATCTGAGGAGATCCCATAAAGCCTGCAACGAACTTATTGCAAGGATTCTCGTAAAGATTGATAGGAGAATCGATCTGCTGAATGAAGCCGTCCTTCATAACAACGATTCTGTCGCCCATGGTCATAGCCTCGACCTGATCGTGGGTTACATAGATAAAGGTTGTGCCCAATCTCTTATGAAGCTTGGAAAGCTCGGTTCTCATCTGTGCGCGGAGCTTTGCGTCCAAGTTGGACAAAGGCTCGTCAAGAAGGAATACCTGAGGATCGCGAACGATTGCACGGCCCAAGGCAACACGCTGTCTCTGACCGCCTGATAAAGCC
This sequence comes from Bacillota bacterium, assembly GCA_023666805.1. Taxonomy (GTDB): domain Bacteria; phylum Bacillota; class Clostridia; order Oscillospirales; family Ruminococcaceae; genus Ruminiclostridium_E. The sequence goes on along the minus strand of JAMPBF010000173.1, from coordinate 3,782 downwards.
TTAGGCTTTCTGTCGAGAAGGTGGCTGATGTCTAAGCTCTTAGCAGCCTCTTCAACCAATCTCTTGATCTCGTCCTTGGGAACCTTGCGGAGCTTAAGACCGAACGCCATGTTCTCAAATACCGTCATATGGGGGTAAAGTGCGTAGCTCTGGAACACCATGGCGATGTCTCTGTCCTTGGGGGCTACGTCATTTACCAGTCTGTCGCCGATGAAAAGCTCGCCCTCGGAAATTTCTTCCAAGCCGGCAATCATACGAAGGGTGGTGGACTTACCGCAGCCTGAAGGTCCGACGAAGATAATGAACTCTCTGTCCTTGATGTTCATTGTAAAGTCGGAAACTGCGGTTACGCCGCCGGGGTAGCGCTTGTAAATGCCTCTGAGTGATAAACTTGCCATGTATCTGACCTCCTAAATTGAAATTGATAACATAAAGATACCATTTAACCTTATGTTAATATAATAACAGAAAACGCCAAAAATGGGTAGTACCTAATTTACTAAAAAATTTTCAAATGCTTTATATATATTGACTAACAACTCCAAAAGGAAGTGAAAATACAGTGAAATTTGTTGACAACTTGCACAAAAAAAGCCCGAAAATGCCGCCTTGCGGGGGCTTTCTTCAAAAAAATTTGTAACAATTGTTAGTTTTTGAATGGTTTTTTTGTGTAAAGTTTTGAATATATTTTATAACAGCACATATATATTTGAAAAAAGTGAAAAAGCTTAAAAAGGCGGTAAATCTGATATGGCAAAAGGCAGAAGAATTTCCTTAAAGCAGATAGTGTTCCTTGTGCTTGTTATAACATGCTCGGTATTTTTTGTAAAGCATTTGGTGGGTTTTATAGAGGAAAATACGGGCAGCTTTTCCGCCCAAAAGGCGGCTGATTATTTGGCGGGATACGGCTGGAGCGTAAAGGAGGACAAGGTAAACATAGAGGAAATAATCATACCGTCGGACTTTTCCGAGGTATATGAAAGATACAACGCCATACAGCTGAAGCAGGGCTTCGACCTTACCAAATACAAGGGAGAAGGTGTTGTCAAATATACCTTCGTTGTCACCAATTACAAGGGCTTTGACAATGTGGAGGCGCATGTTCTTGTAAAGGGCGGCAGAGTTATCGGCGGAGATATTTGCAGTACCGAGCTGAACGGCTTTATGGCGGGATTTGATGGTAAAACGCAATAATTGTTGCAAATTTGTTTTGGTTGTAGTATAATAATAATGAGAAAAATTACGGTAAAAGCCCTGCATATCGCAGGAGCGGTTTAAAAGGATAAAAATGAACAAAAGAAGTAAAAATTTTTTGTGGAGAGTGTCGTCCGCACTGCTTGCAGCCTTGTTCCTTTCCCAAAGTCTTGTTTTTGCGGATATTACCGCAGCGCAGGAGCAGGATGACAGCTTTTTGCAAACAGGCAGCTTAAGCCGAATTTTAACCAGCAACAACCCCGATTGCTACGCAGTTATCGAAACGGAGGGGGACACGGTGAGAGTGCGGGGAAAAAATACCGCCGATCCCGTTTACACGGTATTTATAGTAAACAAGACGGTTACCGCAAGGATAAGCGAGAATATCAGGCTTGAATCCGACGGCGGCTTTTCCTCGGAAATGACCCTTGCGCCCTCGGAGGACGGCTATTACCTGCTTTATATAGGCATGACCTCCAACAAGGCTATGACTTATCGGCTGAAATACAACAACGGCTGGTCGATACCCGACAACGGCTTATGCGAAGCCAACGCCGCAAAGTTAGAGCGTATAATAGACACCCAGCCTGCGGCGGCAGCCTATTATCTCAGCGCCGACGCCGACAGAGAGGAAATTTCCCAAACCTTGGACAAGCTTAAGGAGATAGCCGAGGGAGTATGCGGGGGAGAGAACGACGACTACAAAAAAGCCTACCTGTTAAACCGCTGGGTGGCTGAAAATATCTACTACGACCACGATGCGGCAACAAATTCCGTCACCCTTGAAACCGTGGCCGTGCACAACGTTCTGAGCACCTTGAGAACCACCTGCGCAGGCTTTGCCAACACCTATTCCGCACTTCTCGAGGTGGAGGGGATACGGTCGGTAAATCTTAAGGGTGCGGCAGCGGCAGGGCAGGTCACCTTTGAAACCTTGACCACGGGCAGGGAAAATCATGAATTTACCGCCTTTTGGTACGAAAAGGAAAAGCGCTGGGTTTACACCGACGCCTGTTGGTCGGGAGTAGGCGATTACGAGAACGGAGAATTTAAGAACAACACCCCTTACGACAAATATTTTGACATTACCGGAGAGGCTCTCGCCTTGGATCACCGAATAGACAAGGCGGAGGAAAGGCACTATCTGCAAGCTTTGGAGTCGGTTGAAGACGGCGCCGAGGAAACGGCTCCCGAGGTTTTGGATCCGTATCATTACGATGAAACCGCTGCGGAGACCACCGATGTATTCGAGTATTTTGAGGATACGGAAGCCGCCGATTTGTCCGCCGCAGCCGATCGACCCGACCCGAAGCCCATAGAAAGCGGAAACATTGCTCCATATATTATAATAGGATTAACGGGAGTGCTGATAATCGGCGCAGGCATAATCTTAGCGGTCAATAAAAGAAAAAAATAGGCGCAGGCCAAAAAGAAAGGAATAATAAAATGATAATCATTGAAATGGAAAACGGCAAGGAGATCAAATTGGAGCTTTATCCCGAAAAAGCCCCCATAACCGTTGCAAACTTTGAGAAGCTGGTGAGTGAAGGCTTTTACGACGGTCTCACCTTTCACCGCGTGATCAGCGGTTTCATGATCCAAGGAGGCTGTCCCAACGGCAATGGCACAGGCGGACCCAAGGAAAGGATCAAGGGCGAGTTTCTTGCCAACGGCGTTCCCAACGACCTTAAGCACACCAGAGGGGTTATTTCCATGGCGAGAACAATGGATCCGAATTCCGCAGGCAGCCAGTTTTTTATCATGCATCAGGATTCGCCTCATCTTGACGGTCAATATGCAGGCTTCGGCAAGGTGGTGGAGGGAATGGACGCAGTAGATGAGATCGCCGCCTCGGAAACCGATTACAGCGACAAGCCCTTAAAGCCCGTTGTAATAAAAAGAATATACAAAGCGTAAAAATTTGTAAAAATTTCCAAATAGTATTATACCTTTAGTAAAATAATAAATTAATTATACGGAAAGGAATTTACTGTAAATGGAAATAAAGCTTCTTCCCATTGAAAGACTGAACGAGCTTAACGAAATTTACGATATGTCCCGATACGAAAACTTTCAAGCCACAAGGCAGAGCAATCTGGAAAACTGTCGGGAGATATGCGTGGTGGCGGAGCATGAGGGCAGATTTGTGGGCGAGCTCAGCATGATGACCCAAAACGCAAATATTCCCGTGGCTGTAATTCCCAACAAGCGCATCTACCTGTTCGGACTGCGCATACTCCCCGAATTTCAGCGTCGGGGAATAGGAACGGCTCTTTTGGAATACGCCGTAAGGCTCTGCGCAAGGCGGGGTATCTTTGAATTTACCATAGGGGTGGAGCAGGATAATGAGATCGCCCGAAAAATGTACAAAAAAATGGGCTTTACGGAGCTGCTGGAAAATTGCAGCGAAATGCAGTACGGACGAATGTGCAGGTATGATCTGCTGCTGCTGAAGATCAGATAAGAGCGTTTGCTTGGCGGAAAACCGACCAATGGGAGGTTTTTCGACAACCCGACAGACTGTCGAAAAAACCTAATGCAGCAAAAATTATTATTGTGTACGGCGGGTCAAGACCCTCCCCTACTAA
>JAMPBF010000172.1 GCA_023666805.1 Bacillota bacterium | reverse complement strand
GGTTGCAGCGGTGGTCGCCGCAGTGGTTGCGGCAGCCGTAGTGGTTACAGGCGGCGCAGTTGTAACGGGCGGTGCGGTTTCTTCGACGGTAACGGAGGTCTCGGGAGGTGCGGTCGCAGTTACAGCCGTAGTGGCCTCGGTTGTTACGGGAGCTTCGGTGGTTGTGGCAGGCTTTGTTACGGGCTCGTCCGTTACCGTATCCGATATGGATAGCGCCTCCGTCACACTTTCATTTGCTCCGTCGGTCACCGCCGTGTTGACTGTATCGCCTGCCTGATTACAAGCAGTGTTCATAATTATCGACGCCAACACAAGCAGTGAAACAATAACTTTTTTTGCCTTCATAATATAAATTCCTTTCAAAAAATTTTTATTCGTATTTAACATTGTCCTTAACGTAATGCCTTACTCTGAGAGGAACGCCTAAATCCTTTGCTCTTTCCCTGCACTTTTCTATTTCTTCCCGGTCCAGATCCGTATCAACTACGGTAAACGAAACATCGGGCACAAACTCTTGAATGCGCAATGCAAAATTCAACATGGCGTTATATGACGGCAAGCCGTATTTGGGGTTTGTGATTTGAAAATACTTATCGGGATCGGAGGCATTTAAGCTTATGGAAACCTTGTCTACCTTATACTTCAAAGCGGAAATATCAAAGAGCGGCTCCATAAAGTCGATAAGACCGTTGGTATTGATGCGAATACTCATGCTGCTGTGTGATTTTACATACTCGGCTACCCTAACAAGCATATGCGCTCTCATCATAGGCTCGCCGTAGCCGCAAAAAACAAGCTCGTCCAAACCGGTTTTATCAAAACTGTCAAAAGCAGCTGTGATCTCTTCATAGCTTGGCTCATGCTCTAACCACAGACTATCATTATCTCCTACACTGTCGCTGTTCTTTCTGATGCAAAAGGTGCAGGCGCAAGGACACTGATTGGTAATATTTGCGTAAAGCTTACCGTCAAATTTGTAAAAGATTGTCATGAGATCCTCCTATTTTATTTCCTATGTTTAAATCCAACCTCCATTGAGGCGCTTTCCCGTCGTCTCCCCAATATTCGTCTAAGGAAACAATTTTATCGTTCAGCAGCTTAATAAAAGATGTAACATGAAAAGAGGCAGATCTGTCCTTATCAAAAACACGAACTGCGGTTACAAGCAAATTTCCCATTTCCTTCACTCTCTCGATCTCACCGCACCATTCGCCGGGATATTCGCAGTTAGCTCTGATAAATTCACAAACCGTGAAGCGCTCGTCGGTATTGTGCCAATTTATACAGGCATTTTCATGAAAATACGCTGCAATAGCCTTTTCGTCTTGATTTAAAACGTCTCTCCAATAGCCTTTTATATCCATTAAAATTCCTTTCGCTCTCATTTCGCATTGTACAAATTTCTGTATCCCTCGTCCCTGCCCTCTTTATAAGCGGCTCTGAGCCTTTCCGTTATTTCTTTGTCTCTGAGCCTTGCCGTTAAAAGAGGAGAAAAACGTTTACCCTCCAAGGACACAGCCGTTTCCACAGCTTCGTCAAAGGTTTTCTCCACTCCGTTATTCAGCCTTGTATTATCCGTAACGTTATCTATCCAATCGATCAAGCCGATCACATCAACCATTTGGCGGTAAGGACATTCCAAACGCTTATAGTAACCGGGATAACCTCTTGAACCGTCGTACCAGCTATGGTGACCGAGCGCAATATCCGAATAACAGCGGGTGGACCTTCTCTCGCTTAAGCATACTTTGCCCATTACCGTGTGAAGATGGCTCATTTCATATTCTTCTTCAAACCATTGTCTTTGGGTGTTGTTATGCAGGGCGATCAGATTGATAATGCCTACATCGTGAAAAATCCCGCACTCCATTGCAAATTTTTTTATATAATCGATCTTATCTTCGGTATCGGTGATATTTCTTATTTCTTCTATATCGTCAAAAAAATTCGGCTCTTCCTCCGCAATTATTCCGCTTAGGGTCTGCGCCGCTTTGCCGACCACCCATGAATGTACATAAACCGAGGGCATAAAAAGGATTTGCAGCTTTTGCATAAAATCCTTGTAGGAAATACTGTTCTCCGTCTCCAAAAACGTATATGAAAGCTGTCTTAAGTATAAGAAAAGAAGAGAATTGTTTGCGGCATCCGGTACAGCCTCCATATAGCTCAAAATCCTTTTGTACAGATTTTCAATATACTCTCGGCGGCGGAAGATCTGTTCCCGATTATTGCCCAAATATTGGCAGTAAAAGGCAGGAAGCGAAATAATGCCGTACATATTATCTTCCGAGAAATCTGCGGGATCCGTATTATCCATAAGCTCCTCTAATTTTGTAAGAAAACCGTCAAAGCTGTACAAGCCGCAATGATACTCTACGGCAAATTTTGAGAAAAGCAAGCGGTAAGATATTTTTTCATTTTTTTCTTTTGCAGCCCTTACCTGTTCGTCATATACAATATGGACCGATTCCATTATATCCGCCACGTTTTGCGGCGTCATGGAATTTTTGGTGCTGTGCGATATGCTGGACGCCATTTGGCGGTGGGTCATGTAAATATACCTGTCCCAAGGCAGATCGGGAGCTTTCTCCTGATACCCTTTATCCTGTAAAATCATCAGGGTGCGCTTGACCAACTTGATCTTATCCGTAACATTTTCAAAGGTTCCCAACGACATATTCGCACAGGAACGAAGTATATAGCCTCTTATTTCGCTGTCGTCTATTTCATCGTAGTATTTCAGGTATGCCGCCGCCTCGGTAAAATACAGACGCATCTGATATATGTATTTTTTGCTGTAGTCCTTGTACTCAAGTCCTGTAAGCTTGCTGCTTAAGTAATAATAACACATTCCCAGCCAATACAGCTCTTTTATCATCTCGCTGCGGTTTTTCTGAAGCCTTGCAAGGTTGAGAAAAGCCTTGTGGATTTGGCAGAAAAGTCCCAAATCAAGCTCTTTTGAACCGGACATAAGGTTAGAGGCAAATTCCAAAAGCTCCTGTTTTTCCTTTTCAGGTACCTCGATAAGACGATCCAGCGACGGAAAGAGATTTTCACGCAGGATCTGTATGTTCCTCCTGCCCTTTTTTATAATTTCCTCCCGATATTCCATAAGCCTTTTATAATAATTCTCAAAGGCAAGACCCTCCGGATTCTGGTAAATAGAAAGGGCTGAAATTTCTTTTAAATTTGCAATGTATTCTTCTTGATAAGATTGCATTACCTTCACCCTTTCATAATGATATTATTTTGAATGTTTAAATCGGTTTTTCATAATTTCCTGTAATCTTTGCGGATCTACCGGCTTTGAGCAATGCTCGTTCATTCCCGCTTCGGCGGAATGCCGAATATCCTCCACAAACGCATTGGCGGTCATCGCCACGATCCATACGCTCGACGCATCGGAGCGGTCAAGCCTTCTTATGCTTTTCGTAGCTTCATATCCGTTCATGATCGGCATTTGTACGTCCATAAAAATAAGGTCGTAGTAATTGACGGGAGACTTTTCAAACATATCGACCGCTTCCTTTCCGTTGTTTGCGATCTCGATATTTACGCCTGTAGGCGACAAAAGCTCCGACATAATTTCTTGGTTGATCTCCACATCTTCGACAACCAAAATATTGTAGCCGCTAAAATCCGAATCGTTATCCGAAAAATCGTTATCTCCCGAAATCGCACTGTTTGTAAGACCGGAAACGGTTTCAAGCAATCTGCTTTTAAACAGCGGACAAGGTACAAATGCGTTAACGCCCGCTCGGACAGCCGTATACTCTATTTGCGCCCAATCGATTTCGGAAACAAGTATGATCGGAAAATCCGCTCCTGCCAGCTGACGCACATGCGAAGCCAATTCCAGCATTGTCATGCCGTCTATTTCCTGTCCCAACAACAATGCGCAAGGCATATTATTTTCATATTGGCTTTCGGTAAGCAGCGTTACCGCCTCTAATCCGTTTTCAACACAAACGGGATTAAGCCCGCCCTCCTTTAAGTACTCTGTCATTTGAGTTAAATGGTATGATTTGCCTTCAACTATAAGTATGTCTTTTCCTACGGGAAGCACGGGTTCTGCCTTGCTTTGAAGAGCAACGGTAAGAGGGATTTCCACTTCAAATCGGCTTCCCTCTCCCTCCTCGCTCTGAACCCTAATTCTGCCGTTCATACTTTCCACCAGACTATTGACTATGGACATGCCCAAGCCTGTCCCTTCAATTTTGCTGGTGGTGGAATTATTCACTCTTTCAAAGGGTATAAATATTTTTTTCAGAAATTCCTTGCTCATTCCTATGCCGTTATCTTCACAGGTAAAACAAAACATAACCTGCTTATGGTGGACATTTTGCGTTTCTATGATTCTTTGGAAAAATTTTACGTTGATTTTTCCGCCGTCTAATGTGTATTTGACCGCATTTCCCATAATATTTACAATTATTTGCCTTAACCGCAAAACATCGCCTATAAGGTATTCATTGAACATATGCCCTATTTCTATTTTCAGTGTATGATTTTTCTGCGCTGCCTGCGGGCGAATAATAACCGCTATATCATGAACCAGATCTGCAACGGAAAATTCCTCCTCGTTTAAGGTCATTCGTCCGCTGTCAATTCTTGACATATCGAGAACGTCGTTTACCAAGCTCATCAGGTGAGTTGAGGCTGTTTGAATTTTTGTCAGGCAATCCTGAACTCTCGATTTTTCATCTATATGAGAAAGACCTATTGAGGTCATGCCTACAATGGCGTTCATGGGAGTGCGAATATCGTGAGACATATTGGAAAGAAAGACACTTTTTGCCTTATTTGCGGCTTCCGCTTGCTTCAGAGCGTTTTCCAAGCTTTCGTTCATTTTTTGAAGCCGATAGCTTCGTCTTTTTTCGTTTCCCGCCCGCTCTAATATCCATAATTCGTGGGTACTGTCAAGACTTATCTTTGATATATCGAGGAATTGAATATCCGCTTCGGGATCAATACCGTATATTGCATTTCTGTCGCAGTCTGCTAATTTGCAGGCATTATCATCTGCGAATAAAACGCTTGCTTTCCCGCAGCTTTTCTTTTCCAATACAAGATAGCCCTTTTCTTCCATTATTTTTTACCCCGATTTTATTCTGCTAATTTCAATAAAATTATAAATTCACAATAGGCAGATTTGTTTGTCGTTTATTATAAAATTATATCATTATCCGATTAATATGTCAAATAAAAACAGCTGTCAGTCTGTCGAAAAAGTCAAAGCTTATAAATTTCGGAGGGAAAAGAGGCTTGGAG
>JAMPBF010000171.1 GCA_023666805.1 Bacillota bacterium | reverse complement strand
TACATTATGCACGAAAAAATACATTTTGTAGGGGAGGATCTTGACCCTCCCGCCGTACACAATAATAATTTTTGCAGCATTAGGCTTTTTCCCCCGCCCGAAAAACATAAAAATTTTCCCTGCTTTTCCGATAAGCTGACGCTTCCCAAAAGGCAATACTATTTTTCACAGACAGCTTGAAAAAAACTTTCAAATATGATATATTTATAATAATACTAATTTCGGCACTTTCTCAGTTTATCGATAATGCGGGGGGAGAGGCTTTCCTTTCCGCTGCGCAATAATATTTACCGTTTCATTCGACTTTTTCGACGACTGATCAAATGTGTATGCTTAACGTCATCAGGAGGTCAAGCTTGTGAATAAAATTTTAAAATCGGTTATTGCTTCCGTTCTTTGCCTGAACACGGCATTTGCCGCCTGCGCTCCCGCCGCTGCCGCAGCCGAGGGAGAAGCGGGACGGTATAATTTCGTGTTTGTATGCCCGAATAAGGAGCATGAATATTGGGCGACCATAATAGAGGGAATGCACAAGGCGGACGAAAGGTTAGGTACAGCGACCGAGGTCATAGGTCCCGACAGCTATGATAACTGGTCGGAAAACCTTGTGAAAAACATGAGAGCCGTTTTGGATCGGGAGGACAAGCCCGACGGAATAATAGTCCGAGGCGGAGTAAGCGGTATGGCGGATCTTATCAACGAAGCCGTCCAAATGGGTATTCCCGTAATTACCGCCGACACCGACGAATCCAATTCAATGCGAGCCGCCTATATCGGCAGCGATTACGCCGATATTGGCAGAAAGGCAGCGCAGGCTATCGTGACCCAAATACCCGAAAATTCCGCGGTAGGAATGGTCATGACCTCGGAGGATCCCGAGGACAGCGGATTCGGCATACGCCGCGCATTTGAGGGGATCGTAAACGACTACGGCATTGAAATTGCGGATACGGCATATCTTGTTACCAATAACTTGGAGGATCCCGTCAAAAATGCCGAAAAGCAGGAAGCGGACACCGTGGCCGCCATAAAAAATATGCTTGAAAAAAATCCCGACATCAAAGCGCTGTTAACCACCGGCGCAGTCAACGGAAGCTACGCCGCAAAAGCCAAGGAGGAGCTCGGTCGGGACGGGCTTATTATAGTGGGGCAGGACGATATTGAGGAAAACATAGAGTACGTTAAAAAAGGCACGATCTACGCCATTTGCGCACAGCGCACAAATCTCATCGGATATTTAAGCGTTGTCAATCTGAAAAAATACATAGATACGGGAAGCTTGCCCAAAACGATCTACGACACGGGCGTAACGCTGGTGACCGCCGACAATGCGGATACTTACGCAAACCTCGATTCGATACTCAAATCGGCTTCAGCCACAGTGCGGGTCGGATATTATGACGACAACGAGCCGGAATTTCAGGACGGCTTTTCCGACGGCGCCAAAAAATCGGGATACGCTTATGATTATTATCAAATGCTGGCAAGATTTACGGGCTGGAAATATGAGTATGTGTACGGCAGCAAGGAGGAAATACGCAAAAAGCTCATTAACGGCGACGTAGATATAATGGCGGGCGCATATAAGACCAACAGCAGCTTCGCCGCACAGGTCTCTTTCTCGGAATCGGACATGGGGCTGGACGACGGAAGATACTTTGCCGTTAAAAGCTCCAACGCCGAGCTGCTTGACGATTTGAATTACGCAATGTCGCAGATAGATACTGTTTTCCCCGCCTTCACCATCGAACTGTATCAGAAATATTTTAACCAATCGTCGCTGTCGGATCTGAACGAGCGGGAGGAGCAGTGGCTGCTTCAAAAAAACACCTTGACCTTCGGATATACCCGCAATCATCTGCCTTTCTCGGGTCAGGACGAGAACGGCGAGCCTATCGGACTTGCGGGCGAGCTTATGCGCTCCATTGAGGAATTTGCCAATATAGAGGTCGTCCCCGTATGCTTCGACTATGTGGACGATATGGAAAAGGCGCTGAAGGATAACACCATCGATGTGGGCTTTCCCATGTATTCCGATCTTTGGATCGCCGAAAGCAAGGGCTTGCATCAGACCGAGGCTGTCGTGTCCGACAGAATGATGATAATATACCACGGCGAATACACAAGCAATATTACCGAAAACATAGCCATTTCCAAAATGTCGCTGGGACTGAAGGAATATTTTGCAAGCAATTATCCCACAGCAAAGCTGACGGAATACGAAACCTTTGACGCAATGATCGACGCAGTGCGCACCGGCAAGGAAAAATGCGTCATAGGCTATTCAAGCATATTGCAGCACATACTAAGCGGCTATGACAATACCGACGGACTTAACATAAGCTACCTCGACAAAACTGCGGGGCTTTGCATGTCCGTCAATCAGGACAACGCCGTTTTAGCCGTAATACTCGACAAGACGATCAACCAGATCAACAGCGAGGTAATAACCGGCACCCTGCTGCAATACGCAAGCACCGACCGAACCGTGCAGCCAACTCTTATGGATTTTTTCAAGCAGTATGCTTATCTTATAGTGATAGTGCTTATTGTATTTTTCGCCATAATCGCACTGGCGTTCGCTCTTTACATAAAAAAATCCCGAGCCTACGCCAAAGAGCAGGAGCAGATGCAGGAATCCCTTAAAAAAGCTCTTGATATGGCGGATTCGGCAAATAAGGCAAAGACCAACTTTTTGTCAAGCATGAGCCACGATATACGCACCCCCATGAATGCCATAGTGGGAATGACGGACATAGCAAAAAAGCATACGGACGACAAGGAAAAATTAGAGGACTGTCTCAATAAAATCACCCTGTCCAGCCAGCATCTTTTAACGCTGATAAACGACGTTCTCGACATTTCCAAGATCGAGAGCGGCAGGCTTACTCTAAATCCCGTCAATTTTTCCCTTCGTAAAACAATGGATAATTTGGTCAATATCGTGCGCCCCATGATAAAGTCCAAGAAGCAGGAATTTGACGTGCATATTCACGACGTAAACTGCGAGACGCTGTACGGCGACGAGCTGCGTATCAGCCAGGTGTTTATAAATATTTTGAGCAATGCGGTAAAATACACACCCGAGGGCGGCAAGATCATACTTGACCTGCACGAAGAACGCATAGACGAGAAAACGGTGCGCCTTACTTATATAGTACAGGACAACGGCATCGGCATGAGCCGGGAATATATGGAGCATATGTACGATACGTTTACCCGAGCCGACGACAGCCGCACCAACAAGGTCCAGGGCACGGGTCTCGGTCTTGCCATAGTCAAGCAGATGGTCATGCTTATGAACGGCACGATAGAGTGCGAAAGCGAGCCTGACAAGGGAACGGTGTTTACGGTAGAGCTGGAGCTGCCTATAGGGGAAAACGTCAACCGAGTATACACGCTGCCTCCGATAGATATTCTGTTTGTGGACGACGACGAGGTTTTCCTTACCATCACCGAGGATACCGTAAGGGAGATGGGCGCCAACGTGGAAACGGCTCACTGCGGCGAGACCGCCATAGAGCTTGTTAAAAAACGCCGCGAATCGGGCAATGACTACGCCGTCGCAATTGTGGACTGGAAAATGCCGGGAATGGGCGGCGCCGAGATCGTGCGGGCGATACGCAGTATTGCGGGCACGGGCACGTCTATAATCCTTGTAAGCGCCTATGACTGGTCAGATATAGAGGACGACGCAAAAAACAGCGGAGCCGACGGCTTCCTCAGCAAGCCCCTGTTTAAGTCGTACCTGTCCGAAAAAATAGGACTTGCCATCAATAAGGGAGAAGAAAAAAGTGAAGCTGCGGAAAACAAGGTCAGCGATCTTGCGGGTCTGCACGTGCTTGTTGCCGAGGATAACGACCTTAACTGGGAGGTTATAAGCGAGCTTCTTAAAATGCAGGGTATCACCGCCGACCACGCCGAAAACGGACAGGAAGCCGTATCGGCTATGCAAAATGCGGCGGAGGGCAAATACGGTCTTATTCTTATGGACGTTCAAATGCCTGTCATGAACGGCAGAGAGGCAACGGCGGAGATACGCAGAGCCTCAAGAAGCTACGTTAAGAATATCCCCATAATAGCCATGACGGCGGACGCCTTTGCCGAGGACATCGCCGCCTGCCTCGATGCGGGAATGGACGGTCACGTTGCAAAGCCCGTGGATATGGATAAATTGTGTCAGGAGATAAAGCGGGTATTGAGCACTCGCAGTAAAAAATAATATCGGCAACCGGTTAAAACGGTTAAAAGCCTTTTGGGCAAAAAGAAAAAAGCTTAAGGTCAACCCAGACCCTAAGCTTTTTTTAATACTCTGCATTATTTGGTCAGATCCACAACAAGCTCCGAAAAAATACCCGAAGCGCTGATCTCGTTTTCACCGTCGGCAGCGTTTTTCGGCTCTGCCGATTTTCCGTCCTTCAAGTAATAAACATTGCATCTTCTGCCCTTATTTGCGACCCTTACAATGTTTTTCTCGGGAATGTGAAGGAGCGTCTTTGCCTTCCACTGATTAACGTCCAGTCTGCCGATAACCTTATCCACAGTGATCTCATAATCCGTCTTGGCGGTAAATTCCAAGCTTCCGCTGCTTTCGGAAATCAGAATCTGCTCAGCCGCTCCGTCGTATTCCAAGCGGTTAAGATGAAGATCCTTTATTTCGAGAAGCTTAACGTCGGCTGCAATCTCACAGTGGTCGGAGTACTTTTCGGGAAGAATAATTTCCACCGTCAATGCGTCCTCCGCTTCAAAGCGGCTCAGCTTGTTTTTGTTGAGACAGTCAACGTCAAGCCTGCTTCTGTTGTCGTCAAGCTTTATCTTAAATACGGAGTCCAAATTTTCAAGGGTCTCGGAGGACAGCTTGACATGGAGCTTCTCGTCGTTTCCCGATGAGAGAAGGATTGCGGCTGCGCTGCCGATATTTACGTCGAAATGCTTTTCGCAGTCAATGTCGTAAACCGTCTCGCTGGTATACAGAAGCTTATCCTCTAAGCCGCTGTCAGCTCCCTTTGCGGCGGAATCGGTCAGCAGCTCGTCTATGGTGGTCTTAAAGATTTCCGCTATGATCACCATGTTTTCCACATCGGGCAAGCCCTTTCCCGTTTCCCACTTGGTGATCGCCTGTCTCGAAACGCCTATTTTTTCGGCAAGCTGCTCCTGCGAGATGCCCTCTTTTTTCCTTATTTCCTTTAATTTTTCCGAAAAATTCATGATAATATCCTTTCCTTATACTGTTTCCGCTTTAAAAGATAGACAAAGTCTATCTTTTAAAGTCG
>JAMPBF010000170.1 GCA_023666805.1 Bacillota bacterium | reverse complement strand
TGCGGCGGCTCTAAAAGATAGACTTTGTCTATCTTTTAGAGCGAAAACAGTATAATGTATTATTATGTCAGGACGGGTAATTCTGTTTAATATATTGTGAATTTTACTTTTTGGGAATTTTCATATTTCACACACTTTAACGTCAAAAGCTTTTAAAAAAAATAGAATATTATTTTGGCAAAAGGGAGGGAAAGAAAAATGGAAAACCGCGAGCTTTACACGCAAATATTTGAACGAACGGAAAAAAAATACGTTATCGGCGAAGACACCTTTGAAAAATTCTTACAGCTTTGCGGCGAGAAGATCCAACCCGATACATATTTCAGGTCGGAGGTCATAAGCCTTTATTTTGATACTCCCGACAGAAGGCTTATACAAAAATCGCTGGAAAAGCCTGTGTATAAGGAAAAACTGCGGCTGCGCTCCTACGGCGGCGCAGATGAGGAAAGCCCCGTGTTTTTGGAGCTTAAGAAAAAATACAAGGGCGTGGTGTACAAAAGACGGATCGAATTAACGCTAAGCAAGGCAAAGGAATTTATCAAAAGCGGAGTTCTCCCGGGCGAAAACCCGCAGATAGAAAAAGAGCTCGCCTACTTTTTGGAATTTTACAAGGAGATCGGTCCTGCCATGCTTATAACCTGCGACCGCATTTCCTATAAGGGCGACAACGGCTTAAGGATCACCTTTGACAAGGCTCTTTCCTACAGGGACAGCCACTTTGAGCAGATCGGAGAGCTGGCGGGGCTTGACAAGGAGATCTTTCCCGAAAATGGCACGGGAGTTTTGGAGATAAAAGCCTTAAGGGCATTCCCGCTGTGGCTTTGCAATA
Organism: Bacillota bacterium; assembly: GCA_023666805.1. Lineage (GTDB taxonomy): Bacteria > Bacillota > Clostridia > Oscillospirales > Ruminococcaceae > Ruminiclostridium_E. The sequence continues at coordinate 4,540 of JAMPBF010000170.1, read as the reverse complement.
TCCTGTCCCGACTTGAGATCTACCCCTGCTCCTTCTCGAAATACGGCGCCGCATATCTTTTGGAAGAGAAGGAAAAAACTAATTTGAAAAAACAATTGGCATAAAAGGAGAAAAAAAGATGTTTGACTTTTCCGCAATAACAAATCAGGAATTTATATTCTGCACCATAGCCTCCCTGGTAATGGGAGTTATCATAGCCCTTTCCTTTTCCTTCAAAAACAACAAATCGGGCAGTCTGAAATTTGCCCTGATAGTTATGCCCTGCATAGTGCAGGCGGTAATTATGCTGGTCAACGGCAATATCGGAACAGGCGTAGCGGTTATGGGCGCATTCAGTCTTGTCCGCTTCCGCTCCGCTCCGGGCAACGCCAGGGACATCGCTTCGATCTTTTTGGCAATGGCGGTGGGCTTGGCAATGGGTGCGGGAAATATCGCCCTTGGCTGCGGCATCGGAATTTTGGTTTGCCTTATAAATATAATCTACACCCTCATCAATTCCAAAAAAGATCCCTTTGCCGAAAAGGAGCTGATAGTGACCATTCCCGAGGGCTTGGATTATGCGGGGATCTTTGACGATCTGTTCCAAGGCTACACAAAATCCCATAGACTGGTTCAGGTCAAAACCACCAATATGGGCAGTCTCTTTAAGCTGAAATATGAGATAACTCTGAAGGACAGACTTCAGGAAAAGAAATTTATAGATGAAATACGAACCAGAAACGGCAATCTGGAAATTTCTCTCGGCAGAAAGGAATTTAATCCTTACGAAGAATTATAACCGCTGCCGAACGTCCCCCGCCTCCAAAACGGCGTAGGTTGACTTGGGGAAGCAATTTCGGCGGCTTGAACAAGCTGACGCTCCAATAGACGCTTGGATAAATAACGGTAATAGGAGATGATTGTATGAAAAAGCTTAAAATGATCGCTGCGATCATTTCCGCAGCAATGGCGTGCGGTATTTTAAACGGCTGCCAAAACAGCGGCGACACTGAAAATATTTTTGCGGGAACAGCCGTAAATACCGAAAAAATTGAGCTTTCGGCGGAGGATTCCAACCCCTCTTATAATGCGGACGGCGCTGTTAAAATCAGCTTAAGCGGCACTTCCGCCGAGATCGACGGAAAGGGCGCCGAACTGAAGGGCGGAGAGCTGACCGTTTCCGAAGGCGGCGAATATCTCCTGGAGGGAAGCTTCAGCGGCACGGTCACGGTTGACGCAGGAAAAAACGACGTGGTAAAGCTGATACTGAATAACGCTGAGATCACCACCGAGGATATTGCCCCTCTGCAAATTTTAAAGGCGAAAAAGGTGTATGTGATTTTGCCCGAAAACACCTCAAGCTCTCTTGTCAACGGAGAAGACTGCGAAGAGGGCACTGCCGATTCCGCACTTTACTCCAAGTCGGACTTAAATCTAAGCGGAGAAGGCAGCCTGAAAATTACCGCCCATAATTCCCACGGAATCGGCGGCAAGGACAATTTGATAATTACAGGCGGCAGCTATGAAATCCAATCGGACAAGACGGGGATAATCGGCAAGGACAGCCTTTTGATCACCGGAGGAAGCTTTGACATCACCTCGGGAACCAACGGTATCAAATCGTCCAACACCGAGCTTGGCAGCATCGATATTAGCGGCGGAAGCTTTAAAATTACAAGCCAAGGCGATTCGATCCAATCCGAGGGCAATCTTACCGTAAGCGGCGGCAGCTTCGATATTACGGCAGGCGGCGGTGCAGGCGAAATTCAGAACAACGGCGGAGATGATTTCGGCGGCTTCGGAGGAAACGGCATGCAGGGAGGCGGCTTTGGCGGAAACGGTATGCAGGGAGGCGGCTTCGGCGGAAACGGTATGCACGGAGGATGCTTCGGCGGCGGTATGCGTAACGGCGACGGCACCGATACCCTCACTCCTCCCAACGGAGATATGAGCGGCGAAAACGGCGATATGCCTACTCCCCCGACCGAAGGCATGGGCGGTGAAAACGAAAATATGCCTACTCCCCCGATCGGCAGCATGGGAGGAGAAAACGGTGATATGCCCGATTTCCCGTTTGGCGGCATGGGCGGCGAAAACGGTGATATACCTGCACCTCCAAGCGGAGATACAGACGGCAGGGGTGCGGATATGCTTGATCTTGCCGACAGCGGCGAGTTCAATAAAAGCAGCTTCTCTCTTACGGCGGCAAGCTCTTCCCAAACCGACAGCTCCGTTTCTCAAAAGGCGTTTAAATGCGGCGGTCTGCTGACTGTTTCGGGCGGTACGATAAACGTAAGCTCCGCCGACGACTGTCTGCATTCCGCAGGGCAAATCACCATATCTTCAGGCACACTTAATCTCGCCAGCGGAGACGACGGTATCCATTCGGACAGCTCCGTGGTAATAAGCGGCGGCACTCTTAACATTTCCAAGAGCTATGAGGGCATTGAGGGTCTTACCGTGGATATTATGGGCGGCAGTGTTAATGTCACCGCCTCCGACGACGGTATCAACGGTGCAGGCGGTTCCGATACGGGAGACGAAAACCGTTGGGGAAGAAATGAGTTTGCTGCGCAGGAGGGCGTTTATGTCAGGATCAGCGGCGGCGAGGTAGTTGTAAACGCATCGGGCGACGGAATAGACAGCAACGGCGATTTTTATGTAACAGGCGGCAGCACGGTAGTTTACGGTCCCACCAACAACGGCAACGGCGCTTTGGACTATAACGGCAAAGCGACAGTAAGCGGCGGCACGTTTATAGCCTTCGGCAGCTCGGGAATGGCGCAGGGCTTTGACAGCTCCTCGGAGCAGTACAGCTTTCTCTTAAATCTTTCCTCCTCCGTAAAATCGGGAGAAACGGTAAAAATCACCGACGGCGACGGAAACGTTATTTTTGAAGGCTCAGCTCAGAAGAATTGGAACAGCATAGTATTTACCAGCGAGGCTCTCGCCGCAAAAATGACCGTTAATGTTGAAGCGGGAGGGGTTTCGGAAAGTATGGTTTTAAATCAGAAAGCGTTTACCTCGGGAGCGCAGTATGGGTTTGGCAGGTGAATGTGAGGGGGAGTGAGGGACTTTCTGCCCTGCACAAGCAGTTTCTGATTTGCGTGCATATATCCAAATTGTATTCTGCTTCCTTCCAAAGGTAGGAAAGCGTGTAAATTCGTTCTTCGACAGTAAACATGGCTTCTCCTCATATAATTTTCAAGCACTTTGGGCAGAAAAAATTGTTTTTAAACACCTGTGCTGTCACTGTTTGTATGTTCAGCGTATAACTCTATGCAGAAGGCCTTGAAAGATAATCTGCTCATGCGAAATCAGTCGAGTAGACAACTCGACACTCCCTTCATAAAATTATTTAAGTGAGAGGAATGTCTGTTGCCCCTCACGGAACCGTACGTGCGGATTTCCCGCATACGGCTCTTCAAGCAACCTTGGGCTGCCAATGCCAAATATCCACGGTTAAGTGCGGTTCTTTCACATAATAGTTCCATATCCGCAGGAATTTCGGGTATCGCAGTTTCCCTTTTTGGTCGCGGCGGTTCAGCATTCTGTATGCTGCATATTTCACATACTTCCAGAAGTTTTCTATCAGATGAAAATTCCCGCTCACTCCATAATAGTTGCAGTGCCCCGTTAGCGCCAGCGCCAACAGCTTCATCGTTTCTGCCACGGGTTTTGTTAATCTTGTGCGCAGCCACGCTTTCGCCGCTTGCTTCTTGGCTTTCAGCTTCTTTTTGCTCGTGCGTACCCCAATCCGATACTTTCCGCCTCTTGTCTTGGTGTTGAAGAACGTAAATCCGAGAAAATCGAAGTCCTCCTTCGTCCCTTTAAACCGTCCTATCGGCAGTATTCTCGTCTTTTCTTCCGCAAGCTCCAGCCCGAATTTTTGCATTTGCGTTCTTATTGCATTCATTACCGCTTGTGCCTCGTTTTCGTACTGAAACATTATCAGAAAATCGTCCGCATATCTCACATAATATGCTTCGCCTTCCAGCTTGGGCTTTACAACCTTTTCAAACCACAAGTCCAGCACGTAGTGCAGATACACATTTGCCAATACCGGCGATATCAGTCCACCCTGCGGTGTCCCTTTGTCGCTTTCGGCAAATTGTCCGTTTTCCATGACTCCCGCAATCAGAAACCTTTTGATGTAGCGCAGAAATCTTTTGTCCGATATATCCTGCTCCAGAAATCTCATAAGCCAATCGTGGTTCACATTGTCGAAGAAGCCCTTTATATCGGCTTCCAGAACATAGTTTACCCTTTTCGTCATAATCGTCTGATTGATATATCTGACTACATCGTGAGCGCTTCGCTTTGCTCTGAACCCGTATGAACAGTCCAAAAACCTCGGCTCGTATACCCTGTTCAGCAACGCCGCCATTACGTCCTGCACCAGCTTATCCTCGTATGAGGGTATTCCCAACGGTCGCATTTTTCCGTTTGCCTTCGGTATATACGTCCGCCTTGCAGGCTTGGGTCTGTATTGCAGCTTCGTCATTCTTTCAACCAGAGTTTTTTATGTTTTCAGCCGCGTTTTTCTCGTATGCCGCCTTCT
>JAMPBF010000016.1 GCA_023666805.1 Bacillota bacterium | reverse complement strand
TTACCTTACCGATGCGGTCGCCCTGATAAAGGCGGCGGGAAAGCGAACCGCCGTTTACACCGCCGAAAATAAGCACATAGTTTTGGGGGCAAACTCCAGAGCGGATCTAAACGCCCTTAACAGCTACGCCAGACTTGAGATCATAAACAGGCTTATGGAAAAGGGCGTTGAGTTTCCCTGCACCGACGGCGTCATTATCGGCAAGGACGCCGAAATCTGCATGGACACGGTAATTCTCCCCAATACAATAATCAGGGGAAAGAGCAGGATCGGCTTTAACTGCGAGATAGGTCCAAATTCCGTTATCGAGGATACCACGGTGGGAGACGGAGTTAGCTTGAACAACGTTCAGTCATACCAAAGCGTTATCGAAAGCGGGGCTAAGATAGGACCCTTTGCACAGCTGCGCCCCGGCTCACATATCGGACAGCACGTTAAGATCGGCGATTTTGTGGAGATCAAAAACTCCAATATCGGCGAAAAAACCTCGGTGGCTCACCTTACCTATTTGGGCGACAGCGACGTGGGCAGAGGCGTAAACTTCGGCTGCGGCTGCGTTACCGCCAACTACGACGGCATAAACAAGTTCCGCACGAAAATCGGCGACGACGCCTTTATCGGCTGCAACACCAACCTTATCGCACCTGTGGAGATCGGGGCGAACGCCGCCACGGGAGCAGGCTCTACGATCACCAAGAACGTTCCCGCCAACTCTTTGGCAGTGGAAAGATCGGATACAAAAATCGTAGAGCAATGGGAAAAGAACAAGCTCAGACCCAAAAAATAACCACCCGCATATTTTGCGGATCTTCGGGCAGATACAGACTTTTATCCCCCGCAAAAAATAAAAACGGAGGACTTATAAATGAACATTCACGGCAAGGACATCAAAATTTTTGCATGCAGCTCCAGCAAGATCTTGGCAGGGGCGATCGCAAAGGACTTGGGCTTGCCCTTGGGCGACGCCGAAATGGGTACCTTCAGCGACGGAGAAATAAGCTGCACCATCAACGAAAGCGTCAGAGGCTCGGACGTTTTTGTGATACAGTCCACCTCCTCTCCGGTAAACGACAGCCTTATGGAGCTGCTGATAATGATCGACGCACTGAAGCGAGCCAGCGCCTCGAGCATTACCGCCGTTATGCCCTATTTCGGCTACGCAAGACAGGACAGAAAAGCAAAGAGCAGAGACCCTATTTCCGCAAAGCTGGTCGCCAATCTTTTGACCACGGCGGGCGCCGACCGAGTGCTTACAATGGATCTGCACAGTCCTCAGATCCAAGGCTTTTTTGACATACCGCTGGACAATTTACAGGGCGTGTCCATTCTTGCCCCTTATTTTAAAACGAGATTTTCCGATGCGGAGGAGACCTTGGTTTGCTTAAGCCCCGACGTAGGCTCGGTGGCGAGAGTGAGAAATTTCGCCTCCCGAATAGGCGTGGGCTTTGCCATAATCGACAAGCGCAGGCAAAAAGCCAACGTCTGCGAGGTAATGAACATAATCGGCGACGTCAGGGACAAAAACGTTCTGATAATAGACGATATGGTGGATACCGCAGGAACGCTCTGCAACGCCGCCAAAGCGGTAATAGAGACAGGAGGGGCTAAGGAGGTTTATGCCTGCGCCAGCCACGGAGTTTTATCCGGTCCCGCCATTGGGCGAATAGCGGAATCACCGTTAAAGGAGCTTATTTTGCTGGACACTATAGAGCTTCCTGCGGAAAAGCTTATCGGCAAAATAAAGCTTTTACCTACTCACAGCACCTTTTCACAGGCGATCGACAGAATATTCAACGACAAGCCGATCTCAATTTTATTCTGATACAAAGGAATTATTATGGAACAAGAAAACACTGCGGCTCGGGAAATGGCGGAAGCTGCTCCCGATACCGAAAAAAGCGAGGTAATCACCTCTTCGGGCGGAGAAAATCCGCCTTCGAGAATTAACGACTACAAAAGGGACTGTTTAAAATTAGGCGGCTTTCTTATAATAATAATGCTGATAAGGATCTTGGCGCAGGGCTTCTCCCCGCTGGTGGGGTCGCTTATTGCGGATCTTCATATTTCAAATTCCAACGCCGTGTATGCGATCAGCCTTTGCTATTCGGCTCTTTGCCTTCAAATCCTTCCCACTTTTATCGCCGCCCTTATGCTGAAATACAGCCTTAAAAATTTGTGCGGCGGCTTCCACCCGCCGAAGCAGACCAAAAAGGCGGTGGCGGACTTCCCCGCAGTTTACGGTGCGGGAATGACGGTGAATTTGATCACCATGTCGGTGATCTTCCTTGTTACAAGACAGGGAAGCATCAATGATTCAATGAACAGCATGGGTATTCAGCCCCCGACCTTTGAGGCCTCCTTTATCCTTTTCGTAATGCTGACGGTAATAGCTCCCGTCTTTGAAGAATTTGTGTTCAGAGGTGCGGTGCTGCATCTGCTTCTGCCCTACGGGAACGGTATTGCGATATTTGTGTCCGCCTTTCTTTTCGGCATTTATCACGGCAATTTTATGCAGTTCTTCTATGCCACGGTTTTGGGCATTGCTTTGGGATACATCACGGTGGCTACTAAATCACTGTTCTGCTCCACCCTGCTCCACGCTATGTTCAACTCTATCAGCGGAATTATACTGATCTTTGCCTCCAGCGGCCCTGTTCAAAAATACTCCACGGCAGGCGGCGGCGCAGAACTGACCGACGGAGAACAGCTGGTGATGACCTTTTATGCGATATTTATGATATTCGTGCTGCTTACCGCACTTATCGGATTTCTTTCCATGATAGGAAAAATTCGCAAAATAAAACGGTTTAAGATCCCCGCTGTGTGGACCGAGATCTCTGCGGGCAAAAAAATGAAAATAATGCTTCTCACGGCAACGGTAATAATTTCCCTACTTTTGATGATAGATATTATGGGCGAAAATTATTTGTCGAATTTTTTAACGGATCTAATAAATATATAGAATGAGGTTTTATTATGTCGGATAATAATCAGCTTACCCCGAATCAGCAGGAACAAAACAGCCTACAGTCCGATCAACAGGCACAAGACGGTTTACAGGAGGTCAAGCCCAACACGGCTGTCCCCCAATCGGATCGGCAGCCAAATCCCTATCAGCAGGACTACCCACAGCAAAATCCGTATCAGCAGGGCTACCCTCAACAAAATCCGTATCAGCAGGGCTACCCGCAGCAAAATCCGTATCAGCAAGGCTACCCACAGCCTAATCCGTATCAGCAGGGTTATCCTCAACAAAATCCGTATCAGCAGGGCTATCCGCAGCCTAATCCGTACCAACAGGGCTACCCACAGCCTAATCCGTATCAGCAGGGTTATCCTCAACAAAATCCGTATCAGCAGGGCTACCCGCAGCCTAATCCGTACCAACAGGGCTATCCGCAGCCCTACCCCTATCAGCCGAATAACGGGCAGCTTGTTTTTAAGCCCTTTTTCGACCATACCGCCGAGAAAAAACAGTTTAAAGGCTGTATGGCAAGGTTGGCGATTTTCTGCGGGATAATGCTGTTAAATTCCTTTGTAATATCCTACGGGATCGTGCTTTTGATAAGGCCGCTGATGCTTGCCGCTTACTCTGCAAGCTACGATCTGTACTATCTTACGATATGGCTCGCCAACGATGTGGCAGCTTATACGATCCCCGCCTTGGCAGCTTATTTCCTATTCAGAAGCGACCTTAGAAAGAAAAAGCTGTATCGGCGGGATCAGAGGTACAAGCCGTTTTTGTCCGAGGGGATCGTGTTTGGCGTATGCTGCTTTTTAGGCTCTTTGGCTTCCATAATTACCAACTTCATCGCTTCGATCTTCGACGAGCTTTTCGGCACGGGAGAGATAGTGGATAATATGGAGGATATGCTGCCAACCGCAGACCAGCCTATAAGCATTATAATACTTTTCTTCTTTGTAGCGGTAGCCGCTCCGATAGTGGAGGAGCTAATATACCGCAAGCTGCTGCTGTATCCTCTCAGGCAATACAGCGACGGCTTTGCCGTGGTGGTGACCGCCCTGCTCTTCGGCTTCATGCACGGCAACTTGAACCAAGCGCCTTATGCAATTGTTGTGGGCTTGCTTTTCGGCACATTGGCTGTGCGCTCCAACTCGGTAATACCTACCATGATCCTCCATGTGGTCAATAACCTGACCGTCACCTTCGGCAACTACTACCCGATGATCATGGGGGAGGAAAATTCATACGCCGTAGCCAATTTCTGTTCGGGCTTTTTAAGCGTGTTCTTCTTCTTGGGAATACCCGCCACCGTAATATTCTTTGCCACAGGCTTCCACCAATCCCGCAGGGTGGACGCACTGCTCTCCAAGGAGGAAAAAACGCAGGTATTGGTCAGAACGCCCGCCACCTATCTGTTTGCACTGGGCTGTATTGCAATGCTGATACCGTTAAGCTGACGGGGCTCGGAAAATACGACATGGTTTTGTTTTTTCCGAATTTTCAGAGATTATTTGACGTTTTTTCTTAAAATTTCCTATTGACAGCTACAAAATATTGTGGTATACTAATTAGCGGAATACCACCAAAGGGATTTTCGCCCGCGGTTACTATAATTTTGTGTAACCTATGATGACAGCCGATTTTGGTGAAAAGACGTGCCGTAGAAAAGGGGCGGGCTTGCCTTTACCTCTACACAACGCCTGACCTGCTGCTGTAATCGGTGAAAATCCAGAATTACAATGACAGTTCACTGTCTATAAATGAAATGTTCCGTGGAAGCTCCATGGAACATTTCAACTATATAAAAGCTTACGGCAGTCAATATTGACAAGCCCGCAGTTTTCGGCTTGAATGCGTACTATTCATGATACTTTGATTTTGTCAAGTAAAATTCAGTTGTGATAATTGCCAAAATTTTACATCAAATATTTATGATTTCGGTATTGCAATCTACACCATATTGTGGTATAATTCAAATTAGCCCACAAAATGAGGCTAATACTGATTTTTGATTAAAGTACGGGCTTTTTTGCCGTCAATCGAAAATCAGTGCATCGGTATAATTCATAATAAGTCTACGGCTTGATCATGAATCAGTGTAAAAATCCTCAGACGGGCTATAGGGGAAAACATTAAAAAGGTATAAAAACGGAAAGGACACCATATCAATGATTAAGGTAAACGTTATAGGCGGTACTATCAGTGACGCCGAAAAGGAAGCTTATGTACAGAGAGCCAAAGAATTATACCCTGACAGGCGAATAGAAGAAATGGATCTTACCGTAGTTGACGATAACTATGTTGATATAGAATATCACTATGATACTACTCCTTTCCAACGCATACGCAGGGTCACGGGATATTTGGCGGGCACATTGGATCGCTTCAATAATGCCAAAAAGGCAGAGGTTCGGGACAGAGTTAAGCATGATGTGACCGTTTGCGACTTTGAAGACGTTTATTTGGAAGCATAACCTTTGATATTTTCATGATTGTTTTATAAAATAAAGCCGCCTTGCTTTTGACAGAAAGCAGGGCGGCTTTATTTCACACAGTTGAAAAAAATTTTCAAAGCTGCAACCTAACGCCCGAAAAACCGTACTTAACAGATAAAGGCGCTTTTTTAACCGGAAAGGACGTGAGCGACACGGAGGACTTTGAAATTATAGACAAACTTATCGCCCGAGACGAAAGTGCCGTTGCGGGGATCAAAGAAAAATACGGCGGCTTGTGTAAAAGCGTGGCGCACGGCATGCTGCGCAGTCCCGAGGACGCAGAGGAATGTATAAACGACGTATATGCGGCGCTTTGGAGCCATGTTCCCGCCGAAACGGACAATCTCAAGGCGTATATATGCAGGGTGACCAAAAATATCTGCCTTAAAAAAATCGAATATAATTCCGCAAAAAAACGGAATGAAAATTTTAAGGTATCTCTGTCGGAAATAGGCGAAAATTTTAGCTGCGAAGCCATGGAAGCCGACGAGGAGAACAGAGAGCTGGGAGAAATCATAAGCCGATTTCTCCGCAGTCAAACGCCCGAGGTGCGCAATGTGTTTTTAAGGCGGTATTGGCTTACGGAGCCGGTGAAGGAGATCGCCGCACGGTTTTCCTTCAGCGAGAGCAAGGTCAAATCCATGTTGTTTCACACGCGCAATAAGCTGAAAAAATTTTTGAAAAAGGAGGGCATCGATCTATGAAAGAAAAAAAGCTTTTTAAGGCGGTCGATTATATTGACGACGACTTGATTTGCGAAATGCTGGATTACAGCCCCGACAGGGACAATGAGGAGGAGCTGTGCGAAAATATAATATACTCTGCGAAAGCGGCAGGGAAAAGGCACTATTGGAGATACCCGGCAGCAGCGGTATTTATGTTGGGTATAGTGGGAACTGTGCTGCTTATTGTCAGCCGCAGCGGAGAGCTGCCTCACACTCCGACAGAGGCTGCCACCTGCGAAACGGTGCAGACCGTATCGGAGACGGCAAGTGCGGAGGCGGCAAGCACGGAAGCGCCGCCGCCCGCTGCTGCGGACGACCGCTTTTCACCCTACAAGGCGGTTGTTGTGAACGATCTCAACGTTTTGTTCACGCACAGCCTTCCCTTGATCCCCCTGCCGGATTTAAGCAGCGCCCAATACACCGAAATGAGCACCCTGCAGCTTTGTGAATACTACGGGCTGGAGAAGATCGTTTCCTCTCTGACCTTCGGAAAAACTCCGATGTCTACAGGCAAATTTATCACATATTTTACCGAGGTCGCAGACGAAACCGCCACCCGCGGCATTTATACTCTGCCTGACGGAAGCGTTTACGACATAAACAGCTTTACCTTTGAAACGGAAGATTTTCCCGACCGCGAAAAAAGGATCACCGTGACGGTGGGAAAAAGCTCCGTATTCGGTGAGGAGTATGACCCTGCGCCCGATTACAAGGTTGGGGAAACCGTGTACTACTGCCCTGCGGCGGATACCTTTTTTATGATTTACGAAAAATACGGCTCATGTATTATGATCTCGGGAAAGTCGGAGGATCTGTCGGATTTTGACGACCCGCTGATAAAGGAAATGTTTGAAAACGAAATGTTTCAGGAAGAGGTATACGGCAGCAGCGGCGTTCCCAAGGAGCTGAACTTATTCTACGGCGGCGTTGTGGACTGCTTGGGAAGGTTTCAGAACATCACCATTGAGGATTGGAAAAACGCAGACCCGAACGAGCGTATTATGCCCGATAAATTAGTGGCTCTGGGTACAGATACGACCTATGTTCTGTACACGGATAAGTACCCAAGCTTGCCCGAGCCCGATTTGATCGGGGCAGAATTTACCGAAATGACGGCCTCTCAGCTTTTTGAATACTATCGGCTTCCCTCCGTTCCCTACGAGCTGGAAAACGGAGACCTTGCCGAGACGGCTGAAAACACCGTTCACGGTATATACACTCTTCCCGACGGCAGCAGCTATGATATAAACACCTTCGTTTTCGAGACTCCCGATTATTATATGTTCGGAAAAAAATTCACCGTTACGGTAGGAAGAGCCGCAGCCTTTGGAGAGAAATATAATCAAGAGCCGATTATCCCCGCCGGCAAAACCGTATATTACAACGAGGAAAATAAAACATTTTTTACGGTGTCGGAAAAGAACGGTTCTTACATTATGATCTCGGCTAACGCAGACGAGCTGTCGGATTTCGATGACCCTGCAACCAAAGACTATTTTTATCACATGGCAGATAAGGACGACAGCGAGATATGGCAAGGCGTTCCCTGCGAGATAGAGCTGTTTTTGCAGAATGTTTTTCAGTGTATCGGAATGAGAAGTCAGACGGCGGAGGAATAATGCCGACAGCGGCATAGATATATTATCCGTTTCGGTTTGTCTGAAAACAAGCTTTTTACTGTTTCCGCTTTAAAAGACAGACAAGCTGTCGGGCAGAGCAAGGCTCTGCCCGATTTCTTTCGTATAGCCGCTTTTAAGTCACGCCGACGCCTTTGCAAAAAGCTGCCAGCAGCTCATAATATGCGGATTTTGTCAGATGAACTCCGTCGCTTAGAGCGTAGGACTCCTTTAAAGCACCCCTCTCGTCCCTGAGACCTTGGGTAACGTCCACATAGTGCCTTGAGGCGGCTCCGCTTTCGGAAACCATGTTTTTCAGCTTTAAATTATACTCGTCGATGGTATAGTTGTAGCAAAAATCGCTGCCCTCCGTAACGGGAGTGATCGACAGCACATAGATAGAAGCGTCGGGGCACATAGCCTCCGCCTTTTTCAAAAAGCTGTCGTAAAAGGCTATGTACTGATCCGAGGTTTCGATATTTACGTCATTGGTGCCCATAAGAAACACCAAATTTTTCGATCCGCTGTTTACCAACGCAGTCAGCGGTGAGACCTCCGAATCGCCGGAGGTAAAGGTGTATTCCTCGATATTTCTCGCAGCCACTCCCGCCTTGGCGCAGCAATTGTCGACCAAGCCGTAGGAATCCAAGCCGTAGCAAATACTGTCGCCCATAAAGAAACAGGAGCGAATAAATTCCTGCTGTGTGGGTGAAAAGTCCTGTCCGGAGATATAGCTGTCTATATTCTCCGCCCCCTCCTCCGAGGAGACCGAAGCAAGCAGCTCTCCCCCCACTCCCGAGGAATCGTCTCCGTTAACGCCCAATGACGGGTCTATGGCTCGGTCGGAAATGTCCTGACAGCCGCAAAGACATATTGCCAACGCTCCGATCAGGGACAGTACCGATTTCTTTTTAATTATAATCATCTCTTCTTGTAGTTCTGAAGGTGTAGTTCAGTTCTATATCCTTATTAGTATTTTCATGGCGAAATGCCTTTTCTATTCTTTTCATGATCAGCGTTCCCGTTTGCTCGTTGGTGTTGGAAAGAAGTATGACAAACTGGCTCACGCTGTATCTTGCAAAAATATCGCTGCCTCTGAGGGAACGGGAAATGCAGTCCTGAAGCCTTTGCATTGCCTTATTCAATGAATTTTGAGAGGGCAGCTCGCCGTCGCTTCCGCAAACGGTAAGCAGGCAGATGTTTATGCTGGCGCCGGTTCTTTGTGAGTCCCTTATCTCCAGCTGATACAGGTGCTTAAATATCTGATATTCGCAGAAAAAAGCTCCCGCCACAGGTCTTTGCTCCAAAAGATCGGATATTACCACCTCTATATCCGACTGAATGTTTTTCTTGGTTTTAATGGCGGTTTCATAAAGCTCCATAAGCTCCTTTGAGGGAGTGATCCCGAATTTGTTCATCATCAGGTGAGTGACGGTCTCGTACTGACGCTTTGCGCCCTCCTGATCCCCTAACTCCGCCAAAGCCTTTATATGACTGTAATGAACAAACTCGTCGTAAGGATTTATCGTGGTCGCCTTGCTGCATATGGCTATTATATCGTGAAGCTTTCCCGCCTCGCTCAACAGCTCTATGGCTATGCGGACAGCCTTGCTGTAAATTGAACGGTAGTAGGTGTTTAAAGGCACTACCCACGTTTCATAGGCGGACTTTGTCAAAAAATCACCGATATAAATATTTACCGCTTTTAAGATATTTTTCAGCTTTTCCGACTTGTCCTCGACTGCGTTGCCCTCTTTAAAGGCGTTTTCAAATTCCTCTGCGTCGATTTCAAGGTCTATATCGCTGTTTATGCTGTAGGCTCCGTTGATACAGACGATTATAGGCTCTTCGCAGCCCAATTCGCCCAAAATATCCCTCAATCTATGTATCTGAGTTTTAAGGGCGCTGGCAGGATTTACGCCCTCCTCATCACCGTTTAAAACGTCGATAAGCTCCGCCTGAGTAACGGAATGACTGTGGTGCACCACTAAATACTGAAGCAGCAGCCACAGCTTCTTTGACCGCTTGGAGTGCTCGCTTATGGTGTTTTCGTTATAAGACACGGAGAATTCGCCGAACATTGTTATTTTTAACTTACTCATACATCGCCCTCCGCTTCTTGTCAGCCGTATGCCTGATACTTTTTAGCCGATTTATGATTGCTTTTCTTAATTATACCTTTTAAGTTACAAAAATTCAAGTGGCTGACACAATTTTTTTGCAAAAAATCTTATAAACATGTAACTTTTTTGACGGTAATATTTGTTATATTTATATAATAATTTCCAAATTAAATTCACATTTTAAAAAAAGTATTGACAAGCCATGTTTTTGGATATAAAATATAAGCGTAAAATTAATTGTGCAAAATTAAATGTTGCACAATCATTATCGGCAGGTGAACCTAATGTCTGATGAATTTGACAGCTTAAAACTAAAGAACCAGCTTTGCTTCCCGCTTTATGCCTGTGCAAAGGAGATAGTCAGAGCGTATAAGCCCTATTTAGATGCGCTTGACCTTACCTATACCCAATATATCACCATGATGGTAATGTGGGAGGATAAGGAATTAACGGTAAAGGAAGTGGGTAAACGTCTATTCCTCGATTCGGGAACTCTTACCCCTCTTTTGAAGCGTTTGGAGGAAAAGGGCTACGTATCCCGCCGCCGCTCGCAAGCCGACGAACGGGATCTGATCGTTGCCGTAACGGAAAAGGGAGAGGCGTTAAAGGAAAAGGCTTCCGCCGTTCCCATGCAGCTTGCGGCATGCGTCAAAATGGACGGCGAAAGCGCTCAAGCACTGTATAATCTTCTCTATGATCTTTTGGGAAAGCTGGCAAAGCAATAATAATTTGTATTTTAAGGAGGAATAAAAATGAGCATTTATGATTTTGAAGTAAAGGCACAGGACGGCAGCAGCGTTTCCCTGTCCGATTACAGGGGAAAAGTGCTTTTGATCGTAAACACCGCCACAGGCTGCGGATTTACGCCGCAATACAACGATTTGCAGAAAATTTACGATCTGCATCAAAAGGACGGATTGGAAATTTTGGACTTCCCCTGCAACCAGTTTTTTGAACAAGCGCCGGGCAGCGACGAGGAAATTCATTCCTTTTGCACCTTCCGCTACGGCACTACTTTCCCGCAATTTTCCAAAATCGACGTAAACGGGGACAATGCGATCCCGCTGTACAAATTTTTGACCTCCAACACCTCATTCGGCGGCTTCGGCAAAAGCCCGATGGCTTTGATAATGACCCCTGCGGTAAAGAAAATAGATAAGGATTACAAAAACAACGGCAACATAAAGTGGAACTTTACAAAATTTTTGATAGACCGTCAGGGCGAGATCGCCGCACGGTTTGAGCCTACGGAATCTCTTGACAAGGTAAAAGCAAAAATCGAAGAGCTGCTGTAATATCGGCTTCGCAATTCAAGGCATAATGGAGGCGACATAATGAAATTGGACTTGACGGACATGCTGTACGCACTTTCCGCTGCTCTCGACAGCATTGAAACCGAGCTGCTGGGGCTTGAAACGGGGCACGGACACAGGGTGGCGTATCTTTCCATGCTCATGGGACGGGGTGCGGGATACTCCGATGAGGAATTGCGGGATTTTGTCGGCTGCTGTATCCTTCACGACAATGCGCTGACGGAGTACATACATGAGGAGCTGGCAAAAAGCGAAAATCTAAAGCTCTTGCCGACGCTGCCGACCGTAAGCGACCTTGAGGAATTTCCCATAAGCAGCCGCCACAGCGTGATCGGCGAAAGGAACCTTCGTCTTATGCCCTTTCGCACAAATGTATCGGACGTGATACTTTATCATCATGAAAATGCCGACGGCTCGGGAGATATTGGCAAAACCGCCGCCGAAACGCCTCTTATGTCGCAGATCTTAAGGCTTGCAGACAGTGCGGACATGACCTCCCGACTTTCCGTCATGTCCGAGGCAGAGTTCAACGGGCTTTGCCAACGTGTGAGAAGCCGTGTCGGTACGTTATTTTCCAAGGAGGCTGCGGAGCTGTTTTTTGATTGCGTAAGCTTTGAACGCATAAGAGAAATGCAGGAAAAAACCCCGATAAGACTGCTTCGCAATCAGCTTCCCACCGAGCCGGCGGAATATTCGGACGCCGAAATACACAGCATTGCGGAGCTTTTCGCAAGAATAGTGGATTATAAATCCGAGTTTACCGAAAAACATTCTATGGGTGTGGCTCGGCTTGCGGAAAGAATGGCGGAATACTTCGGCTACGGCCCCGAAAAAAAGCTTCGCTTTTTTCTTGCGGGTGCGCTTCACGATATTGGAAAGCTGACTGTCCCAAATAATATTCTTGAAAAGCCCGACAAGCTCACCTCAGAGGAATTTTCGGCTATGAAACAGCATGCGGCGGCAACAAGAAAAATTCTCTCCGGGATCAAAGACATACCCGACATTATCCGATGGGCGTCCAATCACCACGAAAAGCTCAACGGCAGCGGTTACCCCTGCGGACTTACCGCCGACGAACTAAGCTCCGAGGAAAGACTTATGACCTGTATTGACATATATCAGGCTCTTACCGAGCCCCGTCCGTACAAGCAGGGAATGCCGCACGAAAGGGCGGTTTCCGTTATGAAGGATATGGCGGCGAAGGGTGAGCTGGATGCGGATATGGTCAAAGCCGTGGAAACGGAGCTGGCTTAAAAATTTTTGCCCTTTGACGGCTGCAAAACGAAAACAGGCGGCGCCGTGTTCGTTTTTGCGATCGTCAAAGGGCTTTTTTGACTGACTTATGCTCGGAAAAAATCGGTATAAAGATACGGACTATCTTCTGCCGTCTCCGTCGTACATCTCCGGGACAAATTCCCTGATGTCCTCGCCTCTCCTTACGATGGATCTTGCCTGAACAGCGTTTTTTATTTCGCCCAGCGCCATAAGACTGCTCATCGCATTGCCTATTGCAACTGCGTCGGTGGGTCCCGCAACCACGGTCCTGCCGGTAGCGTTGGCTATGAGCTGACACAGAAAGCTGTCCTTTGAACCGCCGCCGAATACATATACCGAAGGATAGGTGTCCGCCGTTATTCTTTCCATTTCCTCCAGGGCAACCGAGAAATCCGCCGCAATACTCTCGTATATTATCCTTAAGGTTTGGGCAATGCTTTTGGGCTTGGTCTGACCTGTGGTCTCACAGTAATTCTGCACCTTTTGGGGCATATTTCCGCTTTTATTGAAGGAAGGATCTCTTAAATTTATTTTTGCCACAAAGGGAGGTGCGCTTTTTGCAAACGCCTCCATGTCGTTAAAGGTGAACACCTCGCCGTTGGAGTTAAAATACCGTCTGCATTCCTGCAAAAAATACGTTCCCGTGGTCTTTTGGGAAAACACCACCGCACCGCCGCAGCCGCCGCAGTTCGACAGCCTGTCGCCAAAGGTCTTATCGGTAATAACAGGGGCGGTAAGCTCGGTTCCCATTACGGATCTTTCGCCGCAGTCTATATAGGCAAATTTTTTTTCGGTGGAGGGAACAGCCATGATCGCCGCCGCATCACCGTAGGAGGGAGCCGCAAAGACAGGGATCTCCTTGTCGGCATAGCTGCCTTTCAGTGTGCCTATCCTCTCCCCCGGCTTTGCTATTTTTCCGAAAAGCTTTTTGGGAAAGCCCAATAAATTAATAGTGTCATAGCTCCAATCTCCGACCTTCAGATCCACCAGTCCCGTAGACGCCGCCGAGGTGTATTCACATACCTGCTTTCCCGTAAGGTGATAGTTAATAAGGTCAGCGATCATCATAAAGGAGCTTGCTTTGGCTATAAGCGCAGGCTCTCTCGCCTGAACCGATAAAAGACGGTACAATGTACCGAATTTTTTCTGGATAACGCCGCTTCTCATGTACAGCTCTTGCTCGGTGATCTTTTTCCCTATCTCCTCTCTCTCCTTTTCCGTGAGAGGCTCTTGCTTAACAAGGGGCTTTAAAAGAAGATTTCCGTTTTTATCCGCCAGCACAAAATCATCGCCCAAAGCGTTTACCGAAACGGCGTCAAAGCCGTATATCTGCGCCTTGTCCAGTGCCCTGTCGATCTCCTTCAAAAGTCCTTCGATATTTCGATAGCTTTTTCCGCCGTTGTTTACCGTCGTCCCCGCAAAGCAATGTACAGTGGTGGCAGCAAAGCTTTTATTCTCGTAACTGCACAACAATGCCTTCCCCGACGTTTTCCCAATATCCAATACCAGAACCTTTTTCATCTGCTCCGCCCTTCCCTTGGTAAGATCAGTTCCTTTTCCCAAGCTTCTTCATTACCTTTGATAACATTATATTACTATTTTATCATTATTTCGCTCTTTTGTCCAGTAATTTTTCATTCTTATGCCATATTACAGCAAGCGGCAAAAATTTTGGCGTTGGCTATAAAAATAATACGGTCTTATTTTTTTGCAAAAAAATTTCTTTATCGTTTTTTTCGAGAAAAATCAAGTCGATCTATTTTTTTGCAATTTTCCTTAAAATTTATCCCGAAAAATTTTGAAATTTTCATTTTGACAAAATTTGGGTATTTGTTTCTCGGTTAATCTGCGATTTAAATTTTTTGTCTTAAACCCTTCTCTTTTTTTAAAAAATATTTTCATAAAATCAAGACTTTTTGTTTTTTCGGCGTTATTTTTTATTTTTTCGCAAAGTAAATCGGCACTGCGGCAGGCAGCTGCAATTTTTCATTTCACGGATACCTATTTTTGCGGATCCTCGGCGTGGGAACCTCTTGAGTGTTTGCAGTTCAAAAATTTCTCCTCAAAAAAATCACATCATTTTAAAACGCTTGCAATGCGGGTTTTTGAATAAAATCTGTATGAGCTTGTTTTTTTCGATGTTTTGAAAAATAAATCGGTAATCTTTTTGTCGAAAAATTTAAAAATATCATACCCAATTAAAAATTATCGGTTTTTTTCGGGAATTATGGGTATTTTTTTCAGGGGCAACATCAAAACCTGCGATTATAAAGCCTTTTTCGACGTTTATTTCTGTTTGTATGCCGCAGATCAAAAATAAAACCGTTTTTGTCAAACACCCCAAAAGCGTCTTTTCCGCAAATCGTCCGATCCCGTAAACAGCTTTTGCAAGGCGTTTTAATGAACGTTATTTTTTGAGCGGGGCTCGGCCTTGAGCTTGGAATTTTTGCGGAGACTTTAAAAAAATAATTTTGCTCATATAATCGAACGAAGTTTATTTTTTAAAAATTTTTGTGTTTTTTCTTCCGAAAGATACCTTATAACGCATAGTATTCAATACTATGCGTTGTATAATAATCATTACTATGTGTTGTATAGTATTTAGACAGAAAATGCGAAAATATTTTCATCTGCTTTTTTGAAAGAAAAAATTTCAAGAAATTCACACCGTTTTATTTTTTCACCGAAAAACCGAAAAATTTCGGGCGAAAAACTCCAAAATCTTCCTTTTGTGAAAAATCGCATGACGTTATTTTTTAAAAGTCGAATTATGACAGTTTTGTGAAAAATAATACCTTATTTGTGATAATAATGTGAAAAATAAGATGATACCTATTTAAAAAATCGGATCATCTTATTTTTTAATACCTATGACCTTAATTTTCGTAATCAAACGGTAATGGTGTTCATCGATAAGCAAAAAGGGCTTAGTTCGGTGTACTTCGCAAGGCAAAGGCGTTTAAACGGCTTTGGCATACCGAAAGGCCGGCAAGCTGAGAAAATTTTTCAAAAAAAGCACAAAAATCCCAAATACGCAGGTATAAAAACGCAAAAATTGCAAAATGCTAATATGAGATAATCGGATAACGCTCGCATAAAGCTTTTACCCTTGCAGTACAGCAATGCAAAAGCGTCACAAAAGAAAGGAATACGCCATGACCAATTCAACTAATTCAAAAACCTCGATAACTCATCTTACCGCCAGACAGATCTTTGATTCAAGAGGAAATCCCACCGTTGAGGCGGAGGTGACACTGTCCGACGGCACAAGAGCATTGGGGACGGCGCCCAGCGGGGCTTCCACCGGCGACTATGAAGCCTTGGAGCTTAGGGACGGCAACAGTCAATACGGAGGAAAGGGCGTGCTTAAGGCGGTGGGCAATGTGAAGGTCGTCATCGCAGAGGTGTTAAAGGGCCGCAACGCCGCCGATATATACGAAATCGACCGAATCATGATCGAAAAGGACGGTACCGAGGAAAAGAAAAGGCTTGGCGCAAATGCAATGCTTGCCGTTTCCTGCGCTTGCGCAAAGGCAGCTGCTTTATCCTACCGCCTTCCCCTATACAGATTTTTGGGCGGCAGAAACGCTTCAACGCTTCCGATGCCGATGATGAATATTTTGAACGGCGGTGCCCATGCCTCCAACAATCTCGATGTGCAGGAGTTTATGATAATGCCTGTAGGCGCTCCCACCTTTCAGGAATGTATGCGGTTTTCCACCGAGATCTATCACAGCCTTGCCGCACTGTTAAAGAAGGAAGGTCTTTCCACTGCGGTGGGAGACGAGGGAGGATTTGCTCCCGACCTTAAATCCGATGAGGAAGCACTGGAGCTGATCATAAGAGCGGCGGAGCTGGCGGGCTATAAGGCAAGAGAGCATTACCTTTTGGCGATGGACGCCGCCGCCTCCGAATGGAAAACCGAAAAAACAGGGATCTACAAAATGCCCAAAAGCGGAATGGAGCTTACCTCCGATGAGCTTATCTCTCACTGGGAAAGTCTTGCAAAAAAATACCCCCTGTTTTCCTTGGAGGACGGTATGGATCAGGAGGACTGGCAGGGGTGGAAAATGCTTACCTCCCGTCTTGGAAAAAAGCTTCAGCTGGTAGGCGACGATCTGTTTGTGACCAACTCGAAGCGGCTAAAAAAAGGCATTGAGAACGGCTGTGCAAACTCCGTGCTGATAAAGCTTAATCAAATAGGCACTGTCAGCGAAACCATGCAGGCGATCAAAACCGCCCTGCAAGCGGGCTACACCGCCGTTGTCTCCCACCGCTCGGGCGAGACCGAGGACAGCTTTATCGCCGATCTGGCGGTGGCGTCAAACTGCGGTCAAATAAAAACAGGCGCACCCTGCCGCAGCGAGAGGGTGGCTAAGTATAACCGACTTTTGCGTATCGAGGAACAGCTGGGAAGATCGGCGGAGTTTTTGGGAACGGATTACTTTTTGGGGGTTAGAGGAGGAAGGGCTTAAGCGCCGAAATTTTCCTCTTGATAAAACGACAATCAGCCGCCATATGCAAAAATCGAGACAGAGCCTTGCTCTGCCTCGATTCAGACTGTCTGTCGAAAAAATCCAATGCGGCGGCAAATTATGAACTTGTACAGCGGGCGGGGCAAGCACCGCCCCTACATTATGCACGAAGAAATGCATTTCGTAGGGGAGGGTCTTGATCCGCCCGAAAACCATAAAATTTTCCCTACTTTATCGACAAGCTGGGCTGCGCTGTGAAAGCGACGCCTCTTTAATCCATTATTTCGTCCAAGGTGCTCAACAGTCCGTCAACGTCAATAGGCTTGGCAATATGTCCGTTCATGCCGCTTCTTAACGCCTCCAGCTTATCCTCCTCAAATGCGTTGGCAGTCATTGCCAAGATCGGGATAGAGGCAACCGCCTTATCCTCTAACTTTCTTATACCCTTTGCAGCCTCGTAACCGTTCATAACAGGCATTTGAATATCCATAAGCACAAGCTGATAATAGCCTGCCTCCGACTGCTTGAGCTTTTCTATCGCTTCCGCACCGTTATTGGCAACCTCGACGCTAAAGCCTGCGTCCTCCAAAATCGCCACTGCTATCTCTTGGTTCAGCTCGTTATCCTCCGTTAAAAGTATTCTTCCCGTACGAAGCTTTTTGTTCTCGTCCTTCTTATCGTCAATGCGGTTTACTACGGAGGTCAAACAGCTTCTGAGCTCAGACATAAACAAGGGCTTGCTGCAAAAGGCGTTGACCCCGGCTTCTCTTGCTTCCTCCTCAAATTCGGTCCAATCGTATGCGGTCAGGATTATTATGGGAGCTTCGTCCCCCACTTCTCTTCTTATCCTGCGAACGACCTCGATACCGTTCATATCCGGCAGGAAGCAATCCACAATATATACCCCGTAATTGTCGTCCCGCATCATGGCCTGCTTGGTTCTTAAAACGGCTTCCTTTCCCGACAAGGTCCATTCGCCCCTAAGTCCTATTTGCTGAAGCATATAGGAAACGCTGTCACAGGTGTTAAAGTCGTCGTCTACCACCAATGCCCGACAATTTTTCAGTTGAGGGATCACCTCGTTTTCGGTTTCCAAAACTCCTATTTTAAAAGTAAAGTCTACGGTACACTCGGTGCCCACGTTCTGCTTGCTCTTTACCTCGATCACGCCGCCCATCATATCCACAATGTTTTTTGTTATCGCCATACCCAAGCCTGTACCCTGTATGCCGCTTATGGTGGAATTGCGTTCTCTCTCGAAGGGTTCAAAAATGTGTTCCACAAAGTCCTCGCTCATACCTATTCCCGTATCCTTTATCAGGAATTCGTAATATGCGCGGCCTTCCTCCGCTCCTTCCTTCTCGGTGATCACAAAGGACACGGTTCCGCCGGCAGGAGTGTATTTCACCGCATTGCTCAGCAGATTTATAAGCACCTGATTAAGTCTCAGCTTATCGCAAATAATCTCCTCGTGAGTTATATTTACCGTATCGATGTTGAGCTCCAGCTGCTTTGCCTTAACGTCCGACTGCAAAATGCTTCTTATGCTGTGAAGAATATCGGACAGACGGCAGTTCTTTTCCTCCAAATGCATTTTTCCGCTTTCAATGCGGCTCATATCCAAAACGTCGTTTATAAGACCCAAGAGATGATTGCTGGAGGTCATGATCTTTTTAAGGTACTCCTCCACCTGCTCCTTTTTGTCTATTCGGCTTAATGCCATGGAGGTAAAGCCAACGATGGCATTCATGGGTGTGCGGATATCATGCGACATATTGGAAAGGAAGGTGCTCTTTGCATGGCTCGCCTGCTTCGCCTGCATAAGCGATTGCTCCAAAAGCTGATTTTTCTCCATTTCCATGCGGATCTCTGCGTCAACGCTGCGGAAGCCCAAAACTATATCGTGTCGATTCTCGTTCCAATCACCGGTTCTAACCGCCTTGACCTGAAAGTATTTTATATTGCCCTCGCAGCGGGTGCGGTAGTTTACCGAATAGCTGTTTTTATCCGAAAGCTCCTTTATCAGATGCTCGGCGGTGCAGCTTTTCTCCAAAAATTCCTTGTCCTCCTCGTAAACGCAGGAGCTTAAATAATTTTTGATGCAATTTTCCAAAAACAGCTTGTTGGAATTAAAATATTTTTTTATAACGTGCTTTTCACAGTCGATAACTCTTAAGGGGCTGCCTAAACCGGTGTCCAAATTGAAAAAGCACACAAGGTTATAATCTATGCTGAGAGCCTGTGTAAGCTCGGACTGACGCTTTTCTCTGTCTCTTTCCGCCTGCTTTTGAGCTGTGACGTCCAAAAGATAGCGGCGGTAAAATTTCTCCCCGTTTTCCTTAAGCAGTCTTACATTGCCCATTATATAACGGATCTTGCCGTCGGCATGCTTTGCCCGATACTCTATGCTTACGGTGTCTCCCTCGTTTTTCAGGCTTATGATCCCGTTCCTCAGCTTTTCCTTATCCTCGTCCATTACCGAGTCGGCTATCATGTCAAAGCCGCTGTCCTTCATCTCCTGAATACTTTTGTAGCCCAAAATCTTCAGAGCGGCGTCGTTAGCGCTGATGATCTCCTTTCCGTCCAAGCTGTGGCACATTACACCACATTCGATGGAGTCAAAAACCTTTTCGAGAGTGCGGTTTCTGCTGATAATTTGCTGCTCGTACTCTTTTTCCTTGGTAACATCGACGGCTACGCCCACCGTGCCCATTACCTCGCCGTCAAAATCAAAAACAGGCGATTTATAGGTAGTCAGCAAGCGCTTTCCGTCGCCCGTATCTATTATTTCCTCCGTAACGCAGGTCCTTTTTTCCCGAATTACCCGACTGTCGGATTCTATACAAGCGGGATCTTCTCTTTCCACGTTCCAAATATAAGCGTGATCCCTGCCCTCCACATCGCTTTTTTCCTTGCGCACGGTTTCGCAAAAGCTGTTGTTTACCTTTTCGTGAATACCGTCTTTATTCTTAAACCATATGAGGTTCGGGCTGTTGTTTATTGCGGCGTCGAAAAAGATGCTTTCCTCCGCCATGTCAGCTCCTCTCTTAAATTCCTTCTGCCATTTCAGAATACGAAAATCGCTTTCCGTTTTATCCATCGGCATTGTCCAAATATCATAAATATACTTTGAAAATTCGTATGCGGCTTCTATCTGCTCTCTGTTTAAAAGCAGAATAAGCTGAGAGCTTTCCCTTTTGCAAGCGGTCAGATCCGTTAAGATCTGCTTTATCTCCTTTTCGGATCTGTCATAAAGAGCCGCAAATATCACATTGGCTTTTTTGGCAAGATCCCGATCGCAATCCGTGCTTTGTGCATACTTATGGGTAAAGTTTTCAAGCGGCTGAAGCTGTTTTATAAGATCGAAGGTGTCATTTGCGCCTAAAAGATAGAAGTTAATACAAAAACGATACATGGCTTTTCCCCTTTTCTGCTTAGTGCAAAAGATTTTTAAAGCGGCAGTTTAAACAAGCTGCCAAAATGCAAAGTATTGCCGAGGCACGGCGGGAGACCTTGATCCCCCGATGAGCCGAAAGATGACGAAGCTTTGCAAAGCAAAGCCTCATAAACCCATGCTGCTTAAAAGACAACAAACATTCGGCAGCGGTTATATAATACCTATACATAGTATATTATAATCCAATATCCGAAATCTGTCAACTACCAATCGATATAAAGCAGCATTATCACCAAAAAAGAAATTTAGCGGTTGACAACAATTCGGTTTTATGGTATACTTATTGTTGCAAAAACTGGGCTATAGCCAAGCGGTAAGGCAACGGACTTTGACTCCGTCACTCCGGTGGTTCGAATCCACCTAGCCCAACCAAGTACTTTGCCCTCTGTTGCAATGCAACAGAGGGCAAAGTACGTCCAACAACACTTTGCGGACGAAGTCCGCAATTTTGCTTCGCAAAACCGTGTTGTTGGACACGTGCTGCGCCTACGGTATGTTGGTTTAATTAAAAATACAATATCGCACATCATTTGGAAAATGGTTTCTTCGTGCTCGTCCTCAGCTCATTTACGTCTCAATTTTTCTCGAATTTCCCTTAAGGAAATTCGTTTTGCTTCGCAGCCGCAGGAAGCGGCGTGTAACCGCCCAAAGCGCTGCATGACGCAGCGCACTAAGCGGTTGCCGAAAAACAACGAAAAATTGAGGGATGCGTTTCCTGCAATGCGGCGATAACTTTTATCTGCTTTCCGAAAAATCTTTGGTAACAATGTCACACATCATTCGGAAAATCCTTACGGCTTTGCCGCAGGGATTTTTGCAAATGGGAAACGGCTTCGTCACCGCACGGAGGACGGTAAAATGACCGACCTAAACGGTTGCCGAAAAACAACGAAAAATTGAGGGTGTGCGGTTCTTGCAATGCGGCGATGACTTTTATCTGCTTTCCGAAAAATCTTTGGTAACAAATATCACACATCCTTTAAAAAAACAGATAAAAATTCCCAAAAAGAAACTGCGGTCTGTCCCGCAAGGGGTGGATCGCAGTTATTTTTTGGTGTTTTTACAGTCCGTTATTCATCCGTATAGATCTCAAAGTATATCTCTTTTCTTCTTGTGCCGAGTATATGCTCGATTTTTTCCCTGACCTCTTTTTTCTGCAAAATATCGCATATATATCCGCTGTAACGGCTGTCTCTCATTCCGTTCAGCTCCTCTATCATATTATCCAAATTCTTGCCTTGACCGTAGGGTCTGCCTATATTGTCGGTGGCGGCGTCTATGCTGTCCGCTGCGCTTATTATGTTGACATAAGGCTTATTGTAGGTATGCTTCCCGCCGTCGGGATAGCCATGCGTTTCGTCGTACCAAAGATGATGCAGCAGGGCGCAGTCATAAACGCACTGAACGGCGGGCGTCATTGCTCCCTGATATATTTTCATAAAATTTGCCGGGTGATTTTTTATCACCTCAAACTCGTCGTTGGTTAAGTCTCTTGAGGAATTTGACACATAATCAAGGCAAAAATATTTTCCTATGTCGTGAAACAAGGCGCATTTCTCCATAAGCTCCACGGCTTCATCATGCTGATCCCGAAATTCCTCCCAAGTATGTCCCGCAACATTGTCAAAATATTTCGGGTCGTGCTCCAATATGTAGTCAAGGATCGCCAGACAAATTTCCTTGACCATCATTGTATGGACATAAAGCGCCTTGTTGGCGCAAACAGTGGATTTCAGCACGGTGGTTTTGAAGGTGTCAAAGCTTATCACCGCAGACGCAGAATTTACAAGCATCAGTACGCAGTAGTTGGTTGTATAGCTGCCCAAATACTTCTCCATGCCTCTGGCGTTCTTCAGCACATTATCGACCGTTTCCATGCTTTTGTCCAATATATACTTTTCGTCATAATCGCTGCACTTGCAAAGATAATCTATATAATAAGCGTTGGCGGTAAAAAGTGCGGAGCATTTCTCGCCGTCGGTATAATCCTCGTGCTGCTTCGCACATTCCTCGATCTCCAGAAGCAGCTCCTCCATGGTGATTTTTCCCAAATGATAATCCGCCTGAACACAGTACAGCCTTGTCACCACTCTGTCAGGGAACACATTGTGCCCCGATTCCAGCTCTTCTCTGTTATGCTGCACAATTGCCTCTATATACGGCGCTTCCTTTTCAATATCCAAAAAAGGCGTGCTGCTGTCCGTCGTGCCCTTCTTCTTTGCGTACTCCATACGGCGTATTGCTTCCAAGGCGAAGCCCAATGCATTTTCACCGCATCTTGTCAGCTGTGCGTCGGCATACTCCTTTTCCTCGGGCCAGCTTACGGAATCCGCCCATTTCTTGATCTCCTTGTATTTTTGCAGACCGTAGGTCATATCCCTGCGGTTTACCACTCCCAGCATAAGACTGTTGACAAGAGAACCCTTTGCCTTTTGGGACAGCCCGTCAAATTCAGCCATATATTTTTCCGCAAGCAGCGGGTATTCGCTGCCCGGGTAATCGTCTATATGCTCCTTTATTATAATGTCAAACACCGTGCAGCACTCAAGCATTGTTATGGTTCTGTCCCTGTCGCCGATGTCCCGATAATATTTAAACAAAAGCTTTGAGATCAGAAATGCGATCGGGGTATCTCCGATTTCTCCCAACAGGGTATTCAAAAAATCGTTCAGAGTTTTTACCGCTTCCCCGTCCAAAAGCTCGGGGGCTCTTTCGTATTTTTTGATATACTCTTCAATAATTTGGTTACAGCTGGTTTTTATGCGCTTTTTTTCATAGGAGATGCGGATCAGCTTGCCGATCACCTCCTCCATGCTCTCTTTTGGGTCGAAGGCGGTTTTATCCAACTCCCTGTATTGTGACAAAAGTTCCCGATATTCTTTGTAATCCAATCCGCTCACCTCCTTTTTTCTGACCGTGCAGGAAGGTTTGCACTGTCGGTTTAAACAGATAAAGTGACTTGATGATACGTATGACAGAAAAGCTTTTACATTATTATACTATAAATTATTATACCATAAAAAGAGAATTTTGCAAAGCAAAATTCGATACCTCTAAAACGGTAAAATGTTCTCAGACATTAAAATAATATCTTCCTCTTTCCGCTGTCTGAGGTTATTATACCATAAAAAGAGAATTTTGCAAAGCAAAATTTGATTCCTCTAAAACGGTAAAATGTTCTCAGATATTAAAATAAAAATCTTCCTCTTTCCGCTGTCTGAGGTTATTATACCATATTAAATAAACAAGGTCAAGACATTTAATTTGCTAAGGTCAAGGCATTAAGCCGCTTCCGATTTTGTTCATGCCGAGAAAATGCAGTGAACGAAACAACGCCAAGCACACGGCAAAAAGCGCTTCCCGGCCTTTAACGGTCGGAAAGCGCTTGATGTTATTTTTCTTCCTTCTTTTTTCTTGTTCTTGCAGCGGGCTTTGACGCTGCGCCGCCGCTTAATATTTTCTCCACACCTGCATTGATTGCGTGATAGTCCTCCTTCAGCTGCTCGAAGAGCCTTGCTCCCTGCTCCTCGATGTGGTAATACACCCTTGTGCGGCGTTTGCCGCTGAGCTTTTTATAATCGCTTATGGCTTTCTTTTCGATTAAACGGTATAATGTAGGGTACATAGAGCCTTCGGTTATGTCAAATTGTCCTTCGCTTCTGGTGTTGATTTCCTGTGCAAGCTGGTAGCCGTACATATCTTCCTGACTGAGTAAATAAAGGATAAGCATTTCAATGGATCCGCGTTTAAAGTTTTCTCTGATTCCCATATTGGTGTTTTTACTCCTTTCATTACGCAATAATGCAGTATATTAAAACTATGCAATGTTATAAGTATACCATACTGTGAAAAAAAGGTCAACACAAACTTGACAAAAAGTAGACATTTTTAAATCAAATCGTAATTTTGCATTAATAAAATAAAGATTGTTAAAAATTTTGTAAAAATTGACAATCCGTTATTTTATACTGTTTCCGCTTTAAAAGATAGACAAAGTCTATCTTTTAAAGTCGCCGCA
>JAMPBF010000169.1 GCA_023666805.1 Bacillota bacterium | reverse complement strand
ATGGATAAATTGCTGTGGATTATAGCCACGGTGTTGCCGAAAATGCTTTGAAAATTCTTTACCGTCTGAGGGGTAAGAGAAATTTCGGGAACTAACATCAGGGCGGTTCTGCCCGCCTTTATCGCCTTGTCGATAAGCTTAAGGAAAACCGAGGTCTTGCCGCTGCCCGTCACTCCGTAAAGCAATGCGCACTTTGGCTCGTCCCCCCTCATAAGCTGTAAAAGGCTTTGAAAAGCGCCCTGCTGCTCCTGCGAGAGTATTATGCTCTCGGGGGACTTTACAGAGGCTGCGTTGGTGGATTCGGCTCTGGAAACGGTATAGGAGTACTCCTCCAAAAGCCCGTATTTAACAAGATTTCTTATAACAACGGAGGTGACCCCGCAAATGTAGCTTAATTCCTTTACCGAGGCGGCTTGATAATCCACCAAGGTGTTTATTACCGCCCTTTGCTTTGCGGTCAGCTTTGCCAAACGGTCGTTTTGCTCGAAGCTTTCTCTCAGCCTTACCATCTGTTGGGTCTCGTCGCCGACATGCCGCTTCATTCGGTGGTTCTCTTCGATAAATCCCTTTATTTCCAAGGCTTTAAGCAGCCTGCCGTCCTTAAGACCCGATATAAGGATCTCCATATCCTTTTCGGTTTTGCATTTCTTAAGATCCGACAGCAGAGCCTTTTCCTCTCCGTTAAGCTTGGCGGGGTTTCCCTTAAGAAGCGTATATTTTGCGTTTACGGAAAAGGTCAGCCCGGGAGGCAGGATAGTGCGTATTGCGTCGTAGTAGGTGCAAAAGGTGTTATCCTTGAGCCACTGTGCCAGCTCCAGCTGTTCGCCGTTCATGACGGCGCAGTTTTCGCCTATGCTGAGTATCGGCTTGAGTTTTTTCTTGGGGGGTACGCTCAATCCCACTCTTTTCAGACCGAACACGGTGCCTATGCGTTTTTTGTTTCCCGCCCCGAAGGGTACCATTACCGCCTGCCCCACCGAAATATCCTTTTCCATGCTTTGGGGCACTAAGTAGTCAAAAAGCATGTCGAAGGGGTAAAGGCACTTATCCACAGCCACCGAGGCGGTAAGCGCATAAGTGACATTATTAACATCATTAATATCATTAACATCGGTCAATGCGTCCCCTTCTTTCAGCGGTGGTTTTCTTTGCAGACTGTCATATCAGCTCTTTTTCCTGCAATTTATGTACCAGCTCTTTATTCCTCTCGGTTTTGAAGCCCTCGGCCTTTACTATTGACACAAAATCCCTGACTGCCTCGTCCAGATCGCCGTTTACGATAATATAGTCGTATTTTTCCGCACAGGAGATTTCCGTTTCCGCCTGCTTGAGCCTTCTTTCTATGGTTTCCTCGTCCTCGGTGCCCCTTTTGTGAAGGCGGCGGCTCAGCTCCTGCATGGAGGGCGGCAGTATAAATATCAGCACCGAATCGGGCAAAAGCCTTTTCACATTTTCCGCACCCTCTATCTCTATCTTCAAAACCACGTTTTTGCCGCAGGAAAGGGTCTCTTCGACAGCCTCCTTGGGAGTGCCGTAATAATTGCCGCAATATTCCGTATGCTCCAAAAGCTTTCCCTCGTCTATCATAAGCTCAAACTCTTCTCTCGTCTTAAACAGATAGCTTATCCCGTCGGTTTCCCCGGGACGGATCGCCCTTGTGGTGGCGGAAACGGAATAGCACAGGTTTATATCCTTTGCTAAAGCCTTTTCCAGTATGGTGTCCTTTCCGCAGCCCGCAGGGGCGGACACCACGAACAAAATTCCCTTTGACATTATAAATTCCTTTCCTTTTTGCGATAGAGTGAACCTTTTTCCGTTTATTCCTCGTCATCGCCGTACTTGATTTCGGGATTCTCGATCTTTTGCAGTATTCTTTCGGCGGATTTGGCGCTTAAAACGATATGACCGCTGTCCATTATCAGCACCGACTTGGTTTTTTTGCCGCAGGTGGCGTCCACCGCAAGGTTTTTTTCTCTGGCAGCTGAAACGATCCTTTTGGTGGGAGCCGCCTCCGCAGACACCACCGACACGATCCTGTCGGCGTTAACTATATTTCCGAAGCCGATGTCCGCAAAAGCCATAATCCCCTCCAAAAAACATGAACGTCCGCCGCAAAACAACGGCAGCAAAACAGTTACCTTAAGTATAACATATTTTTTTGAAAAAATCAACTTTTTCAGCCGCCGAAAAATGTGTGCTCGATAAACACCTTTAAGCCTATTCCCACAAGGATGATTCCGCCGAGTATCTCGGCTCTGCTTCCCAGCAGCTGCCCGAATTTTTTTCCGAAGAATACGCCTATAAGGCTTATGGCAAAGGTGGTGATCCCGATCAAAGTCACCGCCGCCCAAATATTGACGTCGGGCAGCGCCGCAAAGCTCACCCCGACGATAAGTGCGTCGATGCTGGTGGCTACGGCTTGTATCATCAGCGCCCCAAAGCTTAGCTTAAAGCTTTTATCCTCTTCCTCTGCGCCGCTTTTTTTGGCTTTCAGCTCCTTTATCCCGTCATAGATCATCTTTCCCCCGATAAAGCCCAAAAACACAAGAGCTATGTAGTGGTCAAACTCCCTTATGACCTCCTCGAAGGCGCTTCCCAAAAAATAGCCCGCCGTTGGCATTACCGCCTGAAAAAGACCGAAGGAAAAGGCTATTGCCAAGGCTGCCTTGGGATTTTCCTTTTTCATGGAAAGCCCGTTGCCTATGGACACCGCAAATGCGTCCATGGAAAGCCCCACCGCAATTAAAAACAGTTCAATAATACCCATAACGCTTCCTCGCTTAAAGGGTCAGATTTTTTGCGCAAGCCTTTGGGAATATTCCGCCCTGAATTCCCCGAAGGTGTCCTTGTCAAGATTTTCCCTTATTTTTTCCGTAAGAGTGTTGTAGAAATAAAGATTGTGCTGCACAGCCAGCCTTCCCGCCAGCTGTTCTCCGCTTTTAAACAAATGCCTTATATAGGCTCTTGAAAAATTGCGGCAGGTGGGACAGTCGCAGTGCATATCCAAGGGCTTGTCGTCCAGCTCGTAGCACTTGTTGGTCAGATGCGTGACGCCGTCCCAAGTGAAAACCGTGGCATGGCGGGCGTTTCGGGAGGGCATTACGCAGTCGAACATATCTATGCCCCTTGCCACACCCTCGATGATGTTGGAGGGTGTGCCCACTCCCATAAGGTAGCGGGGCTTGTCTGCGGGCATATGCTCGGTCAGCACGTCCAAAATATGGTACATTACCTCTGTCGGCTCTCCCACCGCCAAGCCCCCCACTGCATAGCCGTCCAAGTCCAGCTCCGTTATGTCCTTCATATGCCGAATACGCAGGTCGTCGTAGGTTCCGCCCTGATTTATGCCGAAGAGCATTTGCTGCCTGTTTATGGTGGTATCCAAGGAATTGAGCCTTGCCATTTCCGCCTTGCAGCGCATAAGCCAGCGGGTGGTGCGGTCTATGGAGCTTTTCACATAATCATAGGGCGAGGGATTTTCCACGCACTCGTCAAACGCCATGGCTACGGTGGAAGCAAGGTGAGACTGGATCTGCATGCTTTCCTCGGGACCCATAAAGATACGTCTGCCGTCTATGTGACTGTTGAAGTACACGCCCTCCTCTTTGATTTTACGCAGCTTGGCAAGGGAAAATACCTGAAATCCGCCGCTGTCGGTGAGAATGGGCTTGTGCCAGTTCATAAACTTATGCAGCCCGCCCATTTTGTACACCACCTCGTCCCCGGGGCGCAGATGTAAATGGTAGGTGTTGCAAAGCTCCACCTGGCACTTTAATTCGTTCAGCATCGGAGAGGAAATGCCGCCCTTGATTGCGGCGGCAGTGCCCACGTTCATGAAAAAAGGGCTTTGGATAACGCCGTGAGGGGTGGAAAATTCCCCTCTGCGGGCTAAGCCCTCGGTTTTTATAAGCTTAAACATATTTGTTCCTTTCGGGTTATAATATTTCTTTATTCAAAATCTTCATTCGGAATTTCTATTTCGTAATATTCTTCCTCCTCCGCATTGTAAAAGACGGAGGTCGAAAAATTAAAGGTATGCGCCCATTCCCATATTTTCCCGTTGTCGGGGAAAAAGCTTCCGTGTCCGAAAAGCTCTGTCTT
The DNA here is from genome assembly GCA_023666805.1 of Bacillota bacterium. Taxonomy (GTDB): domain Bacteria; phylum Bacillota; class Clostridia; order Oscillospirales; family Ruminococcaceae; genus Ruminiclostridium_E. The sequence continues at coordinate 1,308 of JAMPBF010000169.1, read as the reverse complement.
CGGCTGTCCGTTTTCAAAGGAATAAACGGCGGTTAAAGCGGTTTCGTCGCTGTGCGCTCCGTTGAACACCGCATGTATTTTTCCCGAATTTATGTATTTTTGAGCAGTATAGTATAAATGACCTTGATAGAGTGAATTGTAAAGAATAAAGGCTTGTCCATCGCTGTTTACATAGACACCGAAAAGTATGCGGGTTTTTTCGGCAGTGGAAATAAGGCAGCTGTCGGGCATGGCGGTCATAAAGATAAAAAGATGCTCCTCGGTTTTGCCGTCCAGCTTTGCCTTTATTTTTTCTAAAATTACGGGCTTTATATCTATTTCGGGGGCGGCGGCTTCGTCCACAAAGTCTTGTAATTCGCCGTAATAGGTTTTCCAAGTGGTTTCAATTTCCGAAAGCTCGCCGTTTTCGTATCTCAGCAGCTTTTTTGTTTCCTCCAAAGCCTCGGTGTATAAATCTGAGGCTTTATAGGCGGCTATGGCGGCTTCCTCCGCCCATTTGTCACAGCCTTGGTTTTGCTCAAAGTTAAATTCCTCATACTGTGCTATTAAGGATTCGTCGGGATATTCCATGTAGGGAAGGTCGTATTGGTAAGAACAAACTGCCGTTTTGGCAGATGTTGCTGCGTCGGTGGTTGTTGTGGTTTCCTCTGCGGTCGCTTGAACGGTGGCTGTTGTAACAGCGGCGGAGGTGGCAGCAGTAGCTGTTGCCGCTGCAGCGAGGGTTGTGGTTTGAACCCCGTCAGTTTCAGGCTCTGCGGGTTGACTGCTGCAGGCGGTTAAGATCAGGGCTAATATCAATAATAAGGGAACGATTTTTCTTTTCATTTTATTTCCTCCTTCAAGCTTTATAGCAAACGACAAAATTTTTTGGCGTTTGCTATTTGCCGATTCGCATGGAGTGAGCAAAGCGAACGGATATGCGAGGCAATTTAGATAAGTTTTTATAGTCAACGTCAAATCATTTTTGACGTTGACTATAAAATGCAGATCTTGGCAAAAATCCCACTTGTCCGCTTTCCGCTATGCCGAAAAAATACTTTGACCTTTCTCCGCATTTGCAGAATTTTTCGCCCTTGTCAGCGGACAGAAAGCAGTTTAGATTTATCCAGCCGCGGAGTCTTCCGTTCCACTGCCCCGTATGATCCTTGGCGATTAATCCCGTTTCTCCCGTTTGGTTGATTTTTACAAGAAGAAAATCCTCTTTTTGCTCGATCACGGTTAGATCCTGCCTTTCCCAGTCTAAATAAACAGGCTTAAGATCCGAGCTGACAGCGTTTTTTACCGTCATTTCCTCTCCGATAGGCTGAA
>JAMPBF010000168.1 GCA_023666805.1 Bacillota bacterium | reverse complement strand
CTCTATAAGCGATGACGAAGGAAAAGAATATACGCTGAATGTATATATGTACCATGTTTACAACGGCTCTGCGAGCGCAGAGTTTTTTGAAGAAGACATACTCAAAGGCTATGCGGAAGCGGAGCTGCTGTACAACGGTGAAAAGCTTTATGCTTTAAATCTTACTATCGGAGGTTTCAATCTGATTGCAAATTCGTATAATATACACGAAATTGCAAATAATTTCAAGGTGCTGCATTTGGACGGCGGCGACGTTTTCGTTTACGCATGTTCGGACAACAGCGGACTGTGGTTTAATTTATTCTATACTGTTAAAGACGGCAAGCTGAGGGCTATGGAGCGATATTTTTCCGACGAAGAGCAAAAGCAGATAGAGGAAAACACGACCTATAGAGGTATTGTTCCAGTATTTGCGCCTTATGAGTTTATAGCTACCAACAAATTAACGGTAGACGAAAACCGAATAATATATGAATTGGATTTTGAAACTCCCGGAATACAGGCATTCAGCTATGAGATCGGTTCTTATCCGCCCGGTGAAATACCGCTTCTGTTCGATTTTGAAGCCAACACCGTCAAGTGTGAAAAGGACGAGTATGCGGGCTTGGTTTATTCGTATTTTGACGTGATTTAAAACAATAAAAGCGGCTGTAAAAATGCAGCCGCTTTATTTTTAATAATTCTTTATAATCAGAGCTTCTCTACTCCAAGTGTGACCTTCTCGCCGTTAATATCCCAATCGGCGGTATAGCCCTGCACCGTGCCGAACGCAAATTCCTCGGTCAGGGTGTTTTCGGCGATTTCAGCCTTGCCCTTTTGGATAACGGACTTGATTTTTTCGTTGTCGCCGCAGTAAACCCTGATGTTGTCCATAACCTCAAAGCCTGCGTCCTTGCGCATGGTTTGGATCTTGCTGATTATCTCCCGCACAAAGCCCTCCTCGATCAGCTCGGGGGTAAGCTGTGTATTTAAAACCACGGTATAGCCCTTGTCGGCTTCTACGGCGTAGCCCTCCTTTTGGGAAACGCTGATCAAAACCTCCTCCTCGGTGAGCTTAATATCGCCTGTTGACAGTGTTAACGTCATTACTCCAAGCTCCTTAAGCTCCTTCATGGCTTTTGCGCCGTCGATCTCCGCAAGTGCGGTTCTTACCTCGTTCAGCTGCTTGCCGTATTTTGCGCCTAAAAGCTTTAATTGGGGCTTAAAGCTGTAGATCGTGTACTGTGAGGTGTCCTCCACAAACTTGATCTCCTTGACGTTAAGCTCCTGCGCCACTATTTCCGCAAACATGGGCTCTAAGGTACGGCTGCACTGTACCAGCACCTCGGGGAGAGGCTGTCTGCTCTTGATAGCCGCATTGTTTCTTGCCGCCAATCCGAGAGTTTTTATCTGGAGAACGGTCTCCATTTCTTCCTCCAGCCCTGCGTCGATCAAGCTCTCGTCAGCCTCGGGGAAGGAGCAAAGATGCACGCTGATCTTAGCGTCTTTGTCGTTGCCGCAAACCAGGTTGCGGTAAATATCCTCGGCAACAAAGGGGGTCATGGGAGCGGTAAGCTTTGCCACTGTTACAAGAGCGGTGTACAGGGTCATGTAAGCGTTTATCTTGTCCTGAGTAAGCTCCTTCTGCCAAAATCTCTCGCGGTTTCTTCTCACATACCAGTTGGACATTTCGTCCACAAAGTCCTGAAGCGCCTTTGCAGCCTCGGGTATCCTAAAGCCCGCCAAATTTTCGTCCACCGTTCTGATGACGGTATTTAATTTGGACAAAAGCCATTTGTCCATAACAGGCAGCTTTTCGGGCTCTAATTTATATTTGGTATTGTCGAAATCGTCGATATTCGCATACAAAACATAGAAAGCGTAGGTGTTCCAAAGGGTGGAGATATACTTTCTCTGTCCCTCGATGACCGCCTTTCCCGAAAATCGGTTGGGCAGCCAGGGCGCACTGTTGGTGTAGAAGTACCAGCGTATAGCGTCCGAGCCGTACTTACCCAATGCTTCAAAGGGGTCTACGGTGTTGCCCAAATGCTTGGACATCTTTCTGCCCTCTTCGTCCTGCACCAAGCCCAAAACCAGTACGTTTTTATAGGGCGCTTTGTCGAATACAAGGGTGGAAATGGCAAGCAGAGAATAGAACCAGCCTCTTGTCTGATCCACCGCCTCGCTGATGAAATCGGCGGGGAATTGGGCTTCAAACAGCTCTTTGTTTTCAAAGGGATAGTGATGCTGAGCAAAGGGCATAGAGCCGCTGTCGAACCAGCAGTCTATCACCTCGGGTACTCTGTGCATTTCCTTGCCGCATTCGGGGCAGGTAATGGTTACCTCGTCGATAAAGGGCTTGTGCAGCTCTATGTCCTCGGGGCAGTTTTTGCTCATGGACTTTAATTCTTCAATGCTGCCGACAGAGTGGCGGTGACCGCACTCACATTCCCAAATGTTAAGAGGAGTGCCCCAGTAGCGGTTACGGCTCAGCGCCCAGTCCTGCGCATTGGCGATCCAGTCGCCGAAGCGGTTTTTGCCCACGCTGTCGGGGATCCAGTTTACGGTCTCGTTGTTGGCGATCATCTTGTCCCGAACCTCGGACATCTTGATAAACCAGCTGTTTCTTGCATAATAAATAAGGGGAGTGTCGCAGCGCCAGCAGAAGGGGTAGCTGTGCTCAAATTGGGGAGCGCTGAACAAAAGCCCTCTTTCCTTAAGATCCTTCAGCACCTCCTTGTCGGCGTCCTTGCAGAACATGCCCGCCCAAGGGGTCTCCCGGGTCATCTCGCCCTTGGAATCCACCAGCTGCACCAGCGGCAGTCCGTAGCTTCTGCCTACGTTTGCGTCGTCCTCGCCGAAGGCGGGAGCGATGTGGACGATACCCGTACCGTCGGTAAGGGTTACATAAGTGTCACAGGTAACATACCAACATTTTTCCTTGGGAGAAACAAAGTCGAACAAGGGCTCGTATTCCTTGTATTCCAGCTCCTTGCCCTGATATTTTTCAAGTATCTCCCAACCCTCGGGAAGCACGGCGGAAACAAGAGCCTCCGCCATATAGTAGGTGTAATCCTCGCTTTTGACTTTAACATAGGTTTCGTTGGGATTAACGCAAAGCGCCACATTGGAGGGCAGCGTCCAAGGCGTGGTCGTCCATGCAAGAAAGTAAGCGTCCTCGCCCTTAGCCTTAAAGCGGGCGATGGCAGACTTTTCCTTCACGTCCTTATAGCCCTGCGCCACCTCGTGAGAGGAAAGGGGAGTGCCGCAGCGGGGGCAGTAGGGAACGATCTTAAAGCCCTTGTACAGCAGTCCTTTTTCCCAGATCTGCTTTAAAGCCCACCATTCGGATTCGATAAAGCTGTTGTCATAGGTTACATAAGGGTCGTCCATATCAGCCCAAAAGCCTACGGTTTTGGAGAAATCCTCCCACATTCCCTTATATTTCCAAACGCTTTCCTTGCATTGAGCGATAAAGGGCTCGAGGCCGTACTCCTCGATCTGCTCCTTGCCGTCCAGACCCAATTTCTTTTCCACCTCCAACTCAACGGGCAGTCCGTGAGTATCCCAACCCGCCTTACGGGGAACGAAAGCGCCCTTCATAGCATGATAGCGGGGGATCATGTCCTTAAAGGCGCGGGTCTCCACGTGTCCGATATGAGGCTTTCCGTTAGCCGTGGGAGGACCGTCGTAGAACACATAAGAGCCGCTGCCCTTGCGCTCCTCCATGGATTTTTCAAAAATTTCGTTTTCCGACCAAAATCTTTCGATTTTCTTCTCCCTCTCGATGGGAGAGATTGAGGGATTTACCTTTTCGTACATTTTTGCCTTTCCTTTCCTTGAGATTATATTTATTGGATTTTTTTAACATGGATACCTTAAATAATAAATATCGTCGCCTTCCGTGTACTCCGTTTTCACAAACCCATGCTTTTCATAAAACCTCGCCGCTTTTGTATTGTCCCTGTGACAGCCCAGTGCGATCGGTCTTATCCCGTACTTTTCATAGCACAGATCTATCGTCTTTTCCAGTACAAAGCCGCCTATTCCCATGCTGCGGTATTTTTTGTCCAAAACAAAGCCCATCAGGCGGTAAAAGGGCTCCTCCCTCATCTGCGGCGGGTCGGTTTCCCACGGTATCGCTTCGCCCAAAAGTATAACGCCTATATATTTGGATTTATATTTTATTGCATAGGTGTCGCCAATGCAGTTGTTTTCCGATCCGTATCGGGTAAGCTCCATTATCGCGTCTGCATCGTCTGCAAAGTCGGCGGGTACATCGTCCCTTTCTATTTCCCGAACGCTGTTCAGGTTGATCTCGGCAAGCGGCTCCAAATCCGTAGCGGCAAAATGCCCGATAATTTTTCTTACAGCCTGCGAATCCGTCAGATCGCCCTTTATGCTGATCTTATCAAATTTTTTTGCGGATAAAAACAATATATCCGGCGCTTCGTTTTCGTTTATTTGATAGCGAAAGGCAGAGATAAAATTATCCTGTCCGGTATTGCTGACCACTATAAATTTTTTTCTTACCGAAAGGTACTTGTCCAACAGCTCGGGTCTGCCTTGAAAATAGCACTGGCTTCTTTCGTTAAAGGCGAAGAAAGCGGAGCAGGGATAATCGCAGTAGTTGGGCACGATAAAATAAACAAGGTCGCTGTCCGTTATTTCCTCATACAGGCGGTATACCGAATCGGAAAAATAGGGACAGGCCGTTCTGTCGTCAAAGCATTGGTAATCACAGCCGCCGCAGGGGCTTATGTCGAGGCGGGAAAAATCGAAGATCTCGGCTTGATCGCTGCCGTGCAGGCGGAAAAGCTCACTTGCAATATGGGCACAGCTGCCTTTGCTGCGCTTGCTGAAAGAAATTATGCAAATTTTCACCTCGTACAGCCCCCTTAAAGCTTCAAAAATTTTGTATTGTCCGCACATTTCAAAGCCGAATTTGATTTTGAGAAATCAAAAATCCCCGCCCCGAATAACGGGACAGGGATATGCCTGCAACCACCCGGTAAACCGTTCAGAACCTACCCGAAGCGGATATATTCCCTAAACAGCTTCCCTTAACGCAGGAATTACGGCACAGCTTAGTCGATAAGGATCTTTCAGCCTGCAACTACAAAGTGATGTTCGGAAAAAGCCTACTGCTGCCGCTTCTCACCGACTGCGGCTCTCTGTGAGGTTGGTGCTTTTCTTACTGTCTTTGTCACGGTTATTCTGATATTTCACCAATATATTAACACTTTTAAAAGTGTTTGTCAAGAATTTTGAGAAGATTTTTGAAAATCACAGATCAAAGTCTTCCTCCCGGAGACAATTTTCGTCCCTGCCGCCGAACAGACTGTTATGCTGCTCTATAAATTTCCTTTTGCTGCCGTCATGCCTCCAAACGTACCAAAGGGCGCAGCTTTCTGTTTTAAAGCTTTCCAAGGGACAGATCGCCACCATAATGTCC
>JAMPBF010000167.1 GCA_023666805.1 Bacillota bacterium | reverse complement strand
AAGGCTACCTTAAGCTTCACCTTGTACTCGGGCTTATCCTCGCGGTCCTTGCCCTGCTTCTGCGCCTGCCAATGCTGAGGAACGGTAAGAGCGTTCTCTCCGGCAATTTCGTCGAGATAATCGTTAATGCCGTTTTCGTAGCAGAAAATTTTCTCTTCAAATTCGCCCTCCGATATTTCCTTGCGGAATACAAATTCCAAGCCGTCGTTTACAATTGCCTGCCGCCTTAAGACATCATAAAAATACTCGTCGCTTATGTCAATTTGGGTAAAAACGTCCAAATCGGGCTTCCACTTGATCCTTGTGCCTGTCGTACCCGTGGACTTTTTCTTTATAAACCCTTTTTCGTTTTCATTAAGAGTTACATTAAAACCTTTTTTAAAGTCCAATTCATACTGCCAAGTCCCGTTGTCGCTGACGACCTCCATATATTCGGCGGAAAACTGAGTGGCGCAAAGTCCCAAACCGTTCAGACCCAAGGCAAAGGAATAGTTATCACCGTCATTGTTATTGTACTTACCGCCCGCATAAAGAGTACAGAAAGCCAGCTCCCAGTTGTATTTCTCTTCATTCTTATTGTAATCGATAGGTATACCTCTGCCGTTGTCCTCCACTTCAATGGAGCGGTCAAGAAATTTGGTGATTACAATTTTTCTTCCGAAGCCTTCTCTTGCTTCGTCGATAGAGTTGGAGAGAATTTCAAATACCGAATGTTCACAGCCCTCTATCCCGTCAGAGCCAAGTATGACCGCAGGTCTTTTACGGACCTGATCGGGTCCTTTTAAGGAAACAAGGCTGTTATCGCCGTAACTTTTGTTTGCCATTTAATACTCCGTTTAACTTATTTTTTCAAAAACACACTAATAATTATAACACAAAAAATCTTTAATTACAAGAAATCATATTTTTTTAGGAATAATATACAAAAAATTTCTCTTAAAAATCTATCATTATAATAATTTTAAAAAAATTTTTCTTGACATTTTTTGCAGATTTTATTATAATTAAATATGTGATTTTTAAAATGAGCTTATTTGAAATTTGTTCGATTTAATTATCTAAAGTATTAACTAAAAAAACAGCCGCAAAGGCAGAAAAATTGGAGGCAACAATGAGAGTTTATAACTTTAGTGCAGGTCCGGCTATGTTACCGGAGGAGGTTCTTAAAAAAGCTGCGGCAGAAATGCTTGAATACGGCAATTCAGGTCAGTCTGTAATGGAAATGTCCCACCGCTCTAAGGAATATCAGGCAATCATCGACGCTTGCGAGGCTTCTCTTCGCGAGGTAATGAATATTCCCGATAACTACAAGGTGCTTTTCCTTCAGGGCGGCGCATCTATGCAGTTCGCCATGATTCCCCTTAATCTTATGGTAAAGGGCAAGGCTGATTTCGTAGTTACAGGTCAGTGGGCTACTAAAGCTTATAAAGAAGCCAAGAGATTCGGTACAGCCAATGAGGTTGCTTCATCTAAGGACAAAACCTTCTCCTACATTCCCGAATTAGACAGCAGCAAGTTCGATAAGGACGCAGATTATTTCCATATCTGTCTTAACAATACAATTTACGGAACAAAATTCCCCAAGCTTCCCGAAACCGGAGACGTGCCTTTGGTAGCCGATATGTCCTCCTGTATTCTTTCCGAGCCTATAGACGTCAGCAAGTTTGGTCTTATTTATGCGGGCGCACAGAAAAATATGGGTCCCGCAGGCCTTACCGTTGTAATCATTCGTGAGGATTTGGTTCGCGAATTCCCCGAGGACAGCAAGGTTCCCACAATGCTCCAGTATAAAACGCATGTCGATAACGGTTCCATGTTCAATACTCCTCCCACCTACGGAATTTACATTTTGGGGCTTGTACTGGAATGGGTCAAGAGCAAGGGCGGTCTTCAGGCAATGAAGGAGCTTAACGAAAAGAAGGCTAAGGTAATCTATGATTTCCTTGACCAAAGCAAGATGTTTAAAGCAACGGTTCAAGGCGCCGATCGTTCTCTTATGAACATTCCCTTTGTAACAGGCAACGAGGAGCTTGACGCCAAGTTTGTTGCCGAAGCTAAGAAAAACGGCTTTGTCAACATCAAGGGTCACCGCAGCGTAGGCGGCATGAGAGCTTCGATTTATAACGCTATGCCTATCGAGGGCTGTGAAAAGCTGGTTGAGTTTATGAAAAAATTTGAGGAAGAGAACAGCTAAAAGGGAGTATTTGAGCAATATGGACAGATTTATAAAAACATATTCACAAGGCACTTACCTTAAAGGAGAAAAACTTGAAATATTTGTGGATACTGTCACAGGCGTTAATTATCTCTTTCGGCAAGACGGCTACAGCGGCGGACTTACCCCGCTTCTTGACAAGGACGGAAAACCCGTCGTTACACCCGTTGCCCCCGATAAAAACCAATAACAGAAAGCAGGTACCAAAATGTACAATATACAAACACTGAACAAGATCGCCGCTTGCGGCACCGATTTAATGGATAAGGCAAAATACAAGGTCGGCGAAGATGTTGCCGATCCCTGTGCAATACTGGTTCGTTCCGCCTCCATGCATGAAATGGAGCTTGGAAATAACCTTTTGGCTATTGCAAGAGCAGGTGCGGGCACAAACAATATCCCTATAGACAAGTGCAGTGAAAAGGGCATTGTCGTATTCAATACTCCCGGCGCTAACGCCAATGCGGTAAAGGAGCTGGTTGTTGCTTCCCTTTTCCTTTGCAGCAGAAAAATTCCCGCCGCTATGGAATGGGCTAAAACCCTTAAGGGCAAGGGCGATGAGGTTGGAAAGCTGGTAGAAAAAGGCAAAAGCCAGTTTGCAGGTCCCGAGATCAAGGGCAAAAAGCTCGGCGTGATCGGACTTGGCGCTATCGGCGCACTGGTTGCCAATGCTGCCGTTGATTTGGGCATGGAGGTTTACGGCGCCGATCCGTTCCTTTCCGTTATGGGTGCGCTGCACCTTTCCACAAAGGTAAAATACGTAAAATCCAACAAGGAAATTTTTGAAAACTGCGACTATATCTCCGTTCATGTTCCCTTGACCCCTGAAACAAAGGGAATGATCAATGCAGAGGCTATCGCTTCAATGAAGAAAACCGTTCGTATCTTGAATTTTGCAAGAGGCGACTTGGTAGATGACAAGGCAATAATCGAGGCCCTTGCTAACGGCGGCATGGCTGCTTATGTTACCGACTTCCCCACCGACGCACTTATCGGCGTGGAAGGCGTTATTGCGCTTCCTCATTTGGGTGCTTCGACCCCTGAAAGCGAGGACAACTGCGCTGTTATGGCTTGTAAGGAGCTTATGGACTACATTGAAAACGGCAATATCACCAACAGCGTAAATCTGCCCAATGTTTCCATGGCCATGGCAGGAGACGCCAAGGTCTGCATTATCCATAAAAACGTGGAAGGACTTATCAACAAGATCTCCGCAGTTACCGCCGAGGCTAAGATCAACATTGAGAATATGGAAAGCAAATCTAAGAAGGATGTTGCTTACACGGTTCTTGACGTTAAGGGCAATTCTGACGGACTGATCGAAAAGTTTAAGTCGATTGACGCTGTATTGGGCGTTAGAATCATTAAGTAATTTTTACGGATCACTGCCCTCAAGGCTATGCTTGGGGGCAGTTTTTATTTGGAGATATTATGATCAGAGAATTAGAAGCAAGAGATTTCAACAAGGTTTGCGAAATTGTAAACATTAATTGGCAAAGGGTTTACAACGGCTATATTAACCCGCTTTTGCTTAATGAAGAAGGCTGCGTAAAAAGATTGGACAGTCTGATAAAAGACTTTAAATCTCATCGTTTTTTTGAATATGTTTGGGAGGAAAACGGAGAGGCGGCAGCAATGATCTCCATCGGCGATACCGAGGATAATGACAAAAAAGGGGCTTTCGAGGTTTGGAGACTTTATGTGCATCCCGATTTTCAGGGCAATGGGATTGGCGGAAAGCTGATTGCGTTTGCAGAAGAACAGGCAAGACTTAAGCGCTATCCCGAAATAGTTATATGGGCGTTTAGGGAAAATCATAATGCCGTCAAATTCTATCAAAAGCAAGGTTATGAACCTGATAAGGAAAAATTTCTTGATGAACCTTATTTCGCTTGGGGAGTTAGACTGATAAAACGCTTATAACACTGTAATTTCCCGATAAACACAGCAGCAAAGCAATTTAGGCAAGTTTTTAAAAATAATTTTGCGTTGTTATTTCGACAAAGGGCAGGCAAAAAATCGTAGAGTTAATTGCAAAGGCGGTAATATTTGTCATAAACGCTTACGTAGCCACGCCTGCATACTGTGTCATATACAGCTCATAATACTTGCCTTTTTGAGAAAGCAGCGTGTCGTGATCGCCCGATTCGACGATACGTCCGTTATCCATTACAACGATAATATCCGCATCTCGAATGGTTGACAGCCTATGCGCAATAACTATGCTTGTGCGGTTTTGCATGATCGTGTGCATGGCGTTCTGTATAGCCTTTTCCGTGCGGGTATCCACATTTGAAGTGGCTTCATCGAGAATAAGTATTTTGGGATCGGCAATAAATGCGCGGGCTATTGCGAGAAGCTGCCGCTGTCCCTGGCTGATGTTCTCTCCCGAGCCTGTCAAAACCGTATCATATCCGTTCGGAAGTGCTGCGATCATTTCTCCGCAAAGACTTGCTTCAACCGCCCTTTCAATGTCCTCAAGGGCAGCGTCATCCCTTGCATATTTCAAATTGTTTATCACAGTATCCGAAAACAAAACCGTGTCCTGTAAAACTATCGCAATGTTCCTTCGGATATTGTCCCTTGAAATGCCGCCGATGTTCTGTCCGTTTATCGAAATTTCTCCGCTGTCAATATCATAAAAACGCATCAGCAAATTAACTACAGTGGTTTTTCCGCTGCCTGTCGCACCTACCAGCGCCACCTTTTTCCCCGACGGCACGGTCAACGAAAAATCATGCAGTATCGGACGGTCCTTAACATATGAAAAACGAACGTTTTTAAAAGTCACATCGGCACATTCCGATTGATTAAGGCTTTCGCCCGACATGTCCTCGTCTGCTTCATCAAGAATAGTAAATACTCGTTCCGCTCCCGCAATCGCCGTCTGAAGCTGACCGTATATCTGCGCTATCTCATTGATGGGACGGCTGAACTGCTTTGCATAAACGATAAACGCCGAAATAACTCCCACCGAAATAAGTCCGTTTACGGAGAAATACCCGCCGAACGCCGCAATTATCACGAAGCCTATATTGCCGATACAATTCATAACGGGTCCCATTATACCGCTGAAAATATCCGTTTTTATCCCCGCCTTGGTCAGAGAATTTGACGTTTCGCAAAACTCCTCGGAAGTAATATCCTGATGATTGTATGCACAAACCGTACGGTATCCCGATACCATTTCCTCAACCGTTCCGTTAAGCCTGCCCAACAAAGTCTGACGCTTCCGTGAGAATTTTCTCACTTTTTTT
>JAMPBF010000166.1 GCA_023666805.1 Bacillota bacterium | reverse complement strand
TATCTATTTAGAGGTATCGAATTTTGCCTTGCAAAATTCTCTTTTTATGATATAATTAAATATGAATTATATTGCTGAAAGGTAAACTGATCAAATGAGGGTTTTCATATCACATTCCTCAAAAGACGCCGACGCTGCCTTAAAGATTTGCGAAGGGCTTGAAAAGGCGGGGCACAGCTGTTTTATCGCCCCCAGAGATATTCGTTCGGGGCATGAATATGCAGAGGAGATCGTGGACGGGATAGACGGCAGCGGTGTGGTGCTTCTGCTTTTGTCAAAGGCTGCAAATTCTTCTCCTCATGTATTGCGGGAGATCGAGAGAGCGGTAAGCAAAAAAATAAACATAGTGGTTTATAAGCTTGAAGCGGTGGAGCTTAGCAAGTCCATGGAGTATTTTCTGATGACCCATCAGTGGATCAACGAAAAGCTCGATAAGGGTTACGATGAAATAATAAGCTGTATAAACAAATTGGACGCAGAGGGAGAAGACAAGATCGCAGCAGACACGGCAAGCAGCGCCGAAGCGGTCGCACCCGTCCGTTCAAAGGCTCCCGTTTTAAAATACATACTTGCTGCGGCGGCTGCGGTCTGCCTATGCACTTTGGCTGTTGTACTGGCGTTTGCGTTAAGACCTTCCGATATTCCCGCAATGAATGAGGAAACCGACGAAAGCACCTTGCCGATACGGGAATTTGATACGGCGGATACAACCGCCGGTGTCATAACGGAGACCTCCGCTGCATTGAATACCGCCGATGAGGTCAACACCGACAATAGGATCGGAACGGACGCCGAAAACACAGCCGAACAGACGGAGGCACCCGTGTCCGACGCCGAAGCGGCAACAGAGGCAGAGGAGCCCGCTGCGGATTACGGCTTGGGAGATACCGTTGTTATGGGCGAATATTTAGGAGAGCCCATAAGCTGGCGCATTATCGAAATTTCTCAGGACGGGACGGAAGCGTTGGTGCTTTCCGACAGCATACTTACCATGAAGGCGTTTGACGCTGCGGAGGGCGGAAAATACAACTTCCTTGACGGGCATTATTACTGGAACGTGCTGCCCGATGAGCTGGACGCCGAAACGGAAAGGCTGCTGCGGGGCGATAACCGATGGGAGCTTTCCAATATACGCACTTGGCTTAATTCCGACAGGGAAAACGTAGGGTATTCCGATTGCGAGCCTGCCGCCAAGGCAATGTCGGAGCTGAAAAACGGATACAATACCGAGGCGGGATTTTTAAAAAGCTTTACTAAAAAAGAGCTTGAAGCGATTTTGACCTCCTCGGTCAACACCGACGGCGTTGTTACACAGGACAGAATATTCCTGCTGTCCTCCGAGGAGCTGAAGCTGTTGGAGACGGCCGACGTTTCCGTTTATGCCATACCCACCGATTCGGCGCAGGAGCAGGACACCTCCGCCTGGTATCTGCTGGATCTCAACGATTTCGGAGTGAAGGATCATTTTTGGTGGCTGAGAAACGCAAATCCCAAGTACAGCAGCGAGGTGTACTTGGTAAACAACAGCTATACGGGAGAAAGGATATTAAGTCAAAGCGCAGGCTTGGAGGGCTTCGGCATACGCCCCGCCATGAGGCTTGACCTTACTGCGCTTCGGTAAAAAACGAGAGATAAAGGATCTTCTCGGAAATCGGAGAAGCACCGCAGACGCAGCAGCTTTGCCTTACGGCAAAGAACAGGTCAAGCGCCGATCCGTAAGCCTTCGAGAAGCTATGATAAAAAGAACGGGAAAGGAACAACATGAAGCTTTCAAACTTGGAAAAATTCGATCAAATCGTAATACAGATCCACGACAACCCCGACGCAGACGCTATCGGTTCGGGCTACGCCATTTACAAATATTTTCTTCAAAAGGGAAAGAATGTAAGATTGGTATACGGCGGTGAAAATCGGCTGAGCAAAAGCAATGTCAAGCTGTTGGTGGAGGAGCTCAATATCCCCGTTGAGCATATCAGGGAATTGGAGCCGCCCGAGCTGCTGCTGACGGTGGATTGCTGCTACGGCGAGGGAAACGTTGAGCACTTTGACGCACAAAACGTTGCGGTGATAGATCATCATAATACTGGAAGGCTCTCGGACGAGATGACGGAAATACGGTCAAACCTTGTAAGCTGCGCCACCGTGTGCTATGCCTTGCTTTCCGCAGAGGGGTACGACGTTAACAAGGATGTTTCCGTAGCCACCGCACTTTTTTACGGCTTATACATGGACAGCAACCAGCTTTCCGAGATCAGCCACCCTCTCGACAGCGATATGATAGATTTTCTTAAGTATAACAAGCCGCTGATAACAAGGCTGAAAAATGCGAATTTCAGCCTGAGCGACCTTGAAATAGCGGGAAAGGCAGTCGCCTTCAACAACAAGTTTTTGGACAAATACCGCACGGGGATAATCAGCTCCCCGCCCTGTGACCCGAATATTTTGGGACTTATCGGCGATCTTGTGATACAGGTGGACACTATCGACGTGTGCGTGATATACAGCGAAAATCAAAGCGGCTACAAGCTGTCGGTCAGGAGCAGCACCTTAGAGGTAGCCGCCAACGAGCTTGCCGTATTCCTTACCGACCGTATCGGCAACGGCGGCGGACATTTGGGCAAAGCAGGCGGCTTTATCAGCAAAACAAGCTTTGAAGAGGCGTACCCCGATTTGTCCCTGGTGGAATATTTCTGCAAGAAGACCGAGGAATACTACGAGGGCTACGACGCAGTGTATTACGATCACATTCCCTACGACTTTTCTCAATTTAAGACCTACAGAAAAAAAGACAGCCTTTTCGGCTATGTAAAGGCTGCCGATCTGTTCAAGGCGGGTACGGAGTGCGTTATCCGCACCTTAGAGGGCGACGTGGTGATAACCGCAGACGAAAATATCTACATTATGATAGGCACGTCGGGAGAGGCATACCCGATAGAAAAAAGCCAATTTGAGAAAAAGTACCTGCCTGTCGGGGACAGGTACAGCGGAGAATTTGAGTATACGCCTACCGTGATAAATATAGAGGAAAACCGCTCCTGCAACCTTATGCCCTATGCGGTCACCTGTAAGCCCCTGGCCTCCTCTTTAATTCTCGCCCGACCCGCAGAGAAATACACAAAGGTATTCACCAAGTGGGACTACGACGGATATATGACCGCCAAGGCGGGAGATATGCTCTCCTGCCCCGTCAACGACAAGCAGGACATATATGTTATAAAAAGAGATATATTTGAAAAATCCTACGAATTGGTCGAGGACTGATCGGAGAACAGCTTTAAAAGATAGTCGAAGGTGGTTTCGGGAACATACTGTCTCACCCCCGCCAAATTGCCGTCAAGTATCATTTGTCTGACCTTGGAGGCGCTGACCGCCTGTCCGTTTATTTCCGCCCGAGGGATCTCCTTAAACTCGATGCCGTATTCGGGCAGTATTCGGCTCATCGCCTCGTTATATCGGCGGGTCACACTGTCAAAGGGCTCAGACCCGGCAAAGCGCTTTGTTATATGCAGGCACGGAGCGATCTCCCTGGCAAAGACCGTCACGTCAAGAGAGGTGTCCACCGTTCTGTCCTGAAGCTCCGATTTATTGAAATAATCGGAAAAGGTAAGGGAGGAGATAACAAATTTACCGCTGGGTATTACCGTGACGTTGGCAAGATCGCTTACCCCCTCGTCCACAAGTCTTAATCTGTCCTCAAAGGGAAAAACCGACTTATCCTCCTCCACGACGAAAATTATGAGAAAATCGCACTGTGAAAGCGCCTGCTCCACCAAATACCGATGTCCCAAGGTAAAGGGATTGCAGTTCATTACCGCAGCTCCGATCACGGGAGAAAACATTTCCCTGTAGTATTCCTTCAGAATATTTTTATATTGCTCCAGCTCGCTTGAAAGTTCGCTGTCAAAGCCGTAAGCTTTTTGCGCCGTCTCTGCGGAGGCGGGGCTTTTGTTTACCGCTCCCCTTTTCGTCAGCTCTTCAAAAAGCTTCTCGGCCACCAGCCGCTGTCCCAAGGGATTGTAATGAAAGCTGTCGAAGAACAGGCTTTTTTCGTGGGGCTGCTCCGCACAGCCGTAAATATCTATAATTTCGACACCCGCACGGTTCAGGACGTGGTCGGCGCCGTTCCACAAAATAATATCCCCCGCCTTTACGGGCAAGGTTTCCATAAGTCTTAAAACCTCCTCTGTCTCATCGACGTTTTCAAGAAAGCTTCCGTAGTTGTGGACCGTAACATGGCAGTTCGGCAGCTTTTCGTTAAACAGCCTTTGCAAAACGCAGGGAGCGGTTTGGTCATCGGCAGCGCCCAAGCCGAAGGTAAGACAGATACCGCACATATAAATATTTACGCTGCCGCCGTCCGCCTTTGGCTGATAGGGAGTTACTCTGTGACCGTTTACAATGTTTACGTGCTTGCTCTGCTTGTCAACAAAGCGAACGGCTCCGTATACGTCTCGGTAGGAGGGCGGTATTGTCAGCACCTCCTCCGCCTCCCGGTCGGTGAAATAGTCCTCGTAGACATATTTATGACCTTGCAGATCGTCCTTCAGCTTGTGATAGGTCAGGTTCTCCTCCAATATTTTCTTTTCTGCGGCAGTGGGGTTTTTAAAGGGAAAACGCATGGTATTGAATCCCAGTATCCTTACTCCCGGGTGCTTTTCCTCGTATTTGCGGAATTTTTCCGAATAATTTTCGGCTCTGAATACGGAATTGCTATTGCTTGGATCAAAGCAGACCGCATCTATCACCGTATCGGTGACCTTATCGTAAACCACAAGGTTCAAGCCCCGGCTGTTGGGCGAATATTCCCTGCCGCTGACGGAGATAAGTCCCTTGTTTATCTCAAAGGATCTTTCTCCCGAGCTGAAAAGCTTTACCTCCTGACCCATATCCAGATCAACGGCAATATTTATAAGCTTGGAAACGTCCGCCTCCAGCATTTCAAAAACGACCCTGCCGCCGTCTATCAGCGCAGCGTAGCCGCAAAAATCCTTTCCCCTTAAATCGGTTTTAAAGCCCACATTCATAAACGCCTTGGATATGCCGTCGGTAAAAGCGCTGCCGCAGGGCGTTCCCTTGGCGGCGACCATAACGCAGTATCTTTTGGCAAAGCCCTTAAGCATTTGCAAATAGCTTTCAAAATTTTGCTCCGCCTTCAGCTTTGCCGCCGACAGTCCGTCGCCCACTGCGCAGCGCAGGTCAAGCGTCTCTGCTTTAGCGTTTAAATTGTTTTCGGGAATATTGATATGGCTTTTCATAAGGCTTCCTTTTCCGTCGTTTTTTATGATTTTTTTCATTATACAATTTAGAGCGGAAAAAGTCAATCTATCTTCCTCAAAAACCCTTTGTGAAAAAGGCAAATTTTATCCAAATGTGATTTTTTTGCCCTAAACCCTTGACAAAAAAGGCTTGATATAGTATGATATTAGTATATATTATGTGTTTTTATGCTTTTTTGAAAAATAATACTAATTCCTGTTTAAAATATAGACTTCGTCT
>JAMPBF010000165.1 GCA_023666805.1 Bacillota bacterium | reverse complement strand
GATTAGGAGGGATTTTATGGAAAATAAGCTCGGAAAAATCAACAGGTATTTAATGATTGGCTGGCTTGCTATTGTGGTTGTTCTTACAGTGACTTACATCGGCGAGCTTTTGCAGGGGCACCGAGACTGGACATATATGTCGGCATTTTTGTCGGTAACGATAATACCCGCCGTGCTTTGTCTGATTTACTTTATACGAAAGCCCGACAGCAATAAGCTGAGGTATTTTGCGGTTGCGGGCTATCTCTTAATGTACACCTTTGTGCTGATGAACACCAACACGGTTATGACTTACGGCTATATTATACCGATGCTGTCGCTGATAGTTCTGTATCACTCTCCAAAGCTTGTGCTGGTGATGGGCTGCGTCGCATTGGCGGCTAATATCGGATGTGTGATACGGTTTTTCGCTATCGGCATGGTCACCGCAGACGATATGAAGAACGTTGAGATACAGCTTGGAATGATTTTGTTCTGCTTTTCCTTCGCATACATCGCTTCAAGAATTTACAGCAGGATCGTGAAGGAAAATCATGAGTACATAAAATCCATTGACGATAAGCAAAAGCAGCTTGAACGGGTTACATTGCAAACGATCACCACGATCGCCAATATAATAGACGCAAAGGACGAATATACCAAGGGTCACTCCTACCGCGTTGCGGAATATTCTTCCGCCTTGGCGCAGGAATTGGGCTATGACAAGGAGCGGGTTTCCAACGTCAAGTATATCGGTCTGCTTCACGACATCGGAAAAATAGGCATACCGGATTCCATTCTTAACAAACCGGGAAAGCTGACCGACAACGAATATGCGTTGATGAGAAAGCATGCCGAAATAGGCGGTAACATACTCAGCGGAAACAATATGATCGACGGAATGGACGAGGGCGCAAAGTTCCACCACGAGCGCTACGACGGGCACGGTTACCCGATGGGGCTTAAGGGGGAGGAGATCCCGGAAATGGCACGCATCATAGGTATAGCCGACGCTTACGACGCCATGACCAGCAACCGAGTTTACCGCAAAAGGCTGTCCAACGAAAAGGTTATAACGGAGATCAAGCGATGCAGCGGCACACAGTTTGATCCTAAGATCGCAGAGGTCTTTGTTAAAATGATAGAAAGCGGAAGGCTTGACGGGATCAGTCCCGACAACGCCGACGAGACCCGGGAAAAAAGCATGGCGGAAAGAAGTGCGGATCTGCTTCAAAGCGTCATCGGGTTCAAGGTCAAGGCTTACGACAACGAGCATGATTATCTTACAGGCGTTTTAAACAGAAGCGCAGGCGAAAAGCTTATCACCGAAGCTTTAAGCGGCGGCGACGGCGGATTGTTCATAGTGGATATAACTCATTTGCAGGAGGTCAATGAAAAGCATGGCATCGTTGCGGGCGACAGAGTTATAAAAACCACCGCAGAGCTGCTTTCGGCACATAAAGAGCTGATCATAGCAAGATATGACGGAAGCGGATTTTTATGCTTTGTGCAAGGCATGACAAAGGATATTCAGCTTGACGGCTTAATGACCGAGATTTGCGGAGAGATCAACAAAACGCTCCGTACCATGACCGAATATGAAAACAATCTTATCTGCGTAGGCGGCGCACTTTCCTCGGAGGTCGGACGAGACTTTCCCAAGCTGCTTATTGCGGCGGACAGAGCACTGTTCTATATCAAAGAGCTGGAGCAAAAGGGCTGCTACCTCTACAAAAAATTGCCCAAGGACAATCTTAGCTTACACAGTCTGGATTTGGAACAGCTTATAAATATGATCGCCGGCGGCAGCTCCGAGAACGGTATGTACGAAACGGATTCTCCCGAGTTTGCGGAAATTTACGATTTTGTTAAGAACATTTACGAAAAGAATAACCAAAAAATGCAGCTTATTCTTATAACCGTTATGCCTGCGCTTGGCAAAACGCCGGCTGTTTCCGATCGGGACGAGGCGATGGACTACCTTCAAAAAGCTATCAGCATAACCGTAAATGACACGGCAATAACATTCCGTTTCAGCAGTGTACAATGCATGGTGATAATCACCGACCCCGACAAGGAAAATGCGGATTCGGTTACAGACCGTATACTGAACAGCTTTTACAAGTCCTATGACAAGAAGAATATGGCGCTTACTACCGAAGCGGCATGCCTGCCGCCTGTCGGAGCTTGACCGCAAAATCAATATTAAAACATTAACAGAGCTATGGGCACATTTCCATAGCTCTGCTTGCATTATTAATGCTGTGTCTGCGGCAATCATTTGCAGCCGATTTGCCTCATCAGGCATTGCATTTCACCGATTCCCTTTTTCTGAGAAGCTATAATCGAGCGCAGGATCGGAACCAATTGAGGACATATATTATACTGAAGAGCGTTTTCGGACATTCGCACGGCGCCGAGATGATGCGGGATCATTTCGCGCATAAAATCACAGTTGATATTGTTATTGCACTTTGCGGATCTCATTTGTGCGAACATCGACTGTGTAATTTGGTTCACCTTTCGCTGATATAAGCAAACGTCGCTTCTTTGATCACACATCTCGCCGCAGCAGGACTGAATTTTACACATATTTTCTATGCTTTGGGTTTGCTCGGCGATAATGCTTTGAGCAATTCTTTCCAGCGGTATAAGCGTAGTGTACCTAAGGATATTTTCCGACATTTCGATTGCCGCCCTGTGGTGAGGAAGCATTTGGGCAATAAAATTCCCCGAAATGCTGTCCGTTAGCTCCGCACCTGTCATTCCACCGATCATTTTCTCCAAGATACAGTAATATTCGCTTAAATAATTTTTAGCCACGCAGCTGATACTGCATTGTCCCTGCATAAAATAACATCTCCTTCCTTTTTAAGCAATATATTCCAAATATGAAAAAATGTTACAAACATGTTGACAAATCATTTTTTTATGCTATAATAGGTAACATAAGATTTAAAACAAGTGTTTTAAATCGCATAATTTAAGAAAGGAAAAGCTATGCCGCCAAAATCTAAATTTACCAAGGAAGAAATTATAGCCGCCGCTGTTCGGATAGCGGAGGAACAAGGCATCGAAGGGATCACGGCAAGAGCCTTGGGCGAAAAGTTAGGAAGCTCCGCCCGTCCCGTTTTTACGGTGTTTAAAAACATGGAGGAGCTGATCGGCGAGGTCATTAAGGCTGTCAGAGAGCTTTATAATGCTTATATCAAAAAAGGACTCGGCTGCGAAATTGCATTTAAAGGCGTTGGCTTGGAATATGTCAAATTCGCCGTCGAAAAGCCAAGGCTGTTCCAAATCCTTTTCATGTTCAACGATGACAAAAAAAGCGATATTAATTCCATATTGCCGAAGATCGACGATAATTACGACAAAATTCTTCGGTCAATAACCGACAGCTACGGTATTGACAAAGAAAACGCTCTGATATTGTACAGGCATCTATGGATATATACGCATGGGATCGCCTCTCTCATTGCCACGGGGACCTGCTTTTTTACAGACGGGGAGATAGACGCAATGATGACGGATATTTTTCAAGGGCTTCTTATAAAGCTCAAAGCGGAAAAGGACAAAAAGGAGAATAAAAATGATCAAGCTTGAAAACATTACAAAATCCTACGGAGAAGACGAAAGCAAGGTCAACGTTTTAAGAAACATTTCCCTGACAATAGAGGATAAGGACTTTGCGGTAATTTTGGGAGCCTCGGGGTCGGGAAAATCCACCCTTTTAAACGTGGCGTCGGGACTTGAAGCGGCTGACGGCGGTACCGTCAGCTATGACACGGAAAACGTTTCTTCCCTCTCGGACAGCGAGCTGACTGCCTTCAGAAAAAATAACGTGGGATTTGTCTTTCAGCAATATTATCTGCTGCCCAACATGACGGTGGAGCAAAATGTTAAAATGGGAGCGGAGCTTGCCGGCAACGATGACTATGAAGAGGTCATAAAGGCGGTGGGGCTGGAGGACAAAAAACACAAATACCCCTTCCAGCTCAGCGGCGGAGAGCAGCAGAGAGCTTCAATCGCAAGAGCGCTTGCCAAAAAACCCAAGGTGCTTTTTATGGACGAGCCTACGGGAGCCTTGGACGAGGATACGGGACGTTCGGTATTGGATTACATATTAAGGCTGCAAAAGGAACAGGGCTTTACAGCCGTTATGGTCACTCATAACGCCAATATCGCCGAAACAGCCGATACGGTCATTCAAATGAACAGCGGAAATATTGTGAATATTTATAAAAACGAAAAACCCAAAACCGCTTATGAGATAGGTTGGTGATTTGAGATGATAGTTAGTATCAGGGACGCTGCAAGACTTATGGGAATAGTGATAATGTCCTTTTGCGCAGTGTTTGTATGCACGTTGTTTTTAAATTTCAATATCGATATTGCCGGCATTGAGGAGCTGATCACAAACGAGTATCAGCTTGCGTTTTACGATGCGTTGGTGTCAACGGGAAAGGTGGTCTCCGCCGTTTCGGGCGGCTGTCTTTTAATAACTGCGGTTATTTTAATGTTTTTTTACATTAAGCAGTATATTAATTCCCACTGTAAGGAATTGGGTATTTTAAAGGCGCTGGGCTACTCTGATTTTAGGATAGCAAAAAGCTTTTGGGTATTCGGAACAAGCGTTTTCTTAGGCACGGCTTTGGGCTTTGCCGCCTCGTTTCCGATAATGCCGGTGTTTTACGAAACGCAGAATAACGAGGGGCTTTTGCCCGAATATTCTATCGGCTTTCACCCTCAGCTGTTTTTCTTTTTAGTGCTGCTGCCCTCTCTTTTCTTTGCGGCGGTTTCCGTGCTTTACGCCATGCATAAGCTTAAAGCGCCGGTTTTATCGCTTATCAAGGACATTCCCGCTGTTAAAAAGAAAAAGGCGAGGGTATATAAAAGCGAAAAAAAGCTTCCCTTTATTAAGGAGCTTAACAGAGCCACCTTTAGAGAAAGAAAAAGCCTTGTATTCTTCATAGCCTTTGGTGGCTTTTGTTTTTCCGCAATGGGACAAATGTCACTCAGCATGGACGAATTATCCAGTCGGCTTATGGCAGTGATCATAATTTCCATAGGCGTTGTTTTAGCGGTCACCTCCCTGTTTTTGGCAGTGTCCTCCGTTATAAACGCAAACAAAAAAACCATTGCGATAATGAAGGCGGAGGGTTATTCCGTCAAGGACTGTCAAAGAGGGATCTTTGACAGCTACCGTCCTGCGGCTTATGCGGGCTTTGCCGTTGGCACCGTTTATCAGTATGCGCTGTTGAAAATTATGGTTTCGATCGTTTTTGCGGATATTGAAAATATTCCCGATTACAATTTTGATTTTGCGGGATTTATAATTTGCCTTGTTGCCTTCGGGATATTTTATGAGATCATGATGAGATACTGCGGCGGCAAAATCGGAAAAACATCGGTTAAATCAGTAATGGAAGAATAATTCAGCTTGTCGAAAAACCTTCCTGCGGTCGGTTTTCCGACAAGTTGACGCCGCATTTGGCGGCTTGCCGCCAAATGCGAAAATCGGGCAGAGCCTTGCT
>JAMPBF010000164.1 GCA_023666805.1 Bacillota bacterium | reverse complement strand
TACCACGCCTAAATTGGCGACCTCCTCGTCTGTGAGGGGAATGGGCTTGGATCCGGGTCCCACAAAGCCTGTACAGCCTCTTGTGTTGCGGCAAATGTACCACGATTCATCGGTCATTACCATTTTAACATAAACATAGCTGGGATAGATCTTACTTTGGAAGGTTCTGGTTTTCCCGTCATGCTCTTCCGTGACGGTTTCGGTAGGAACCATTACTTCTTCGATAAGATGCTCGAGATGTCTGTTCTCAACCACCTTTTTTATGTTGTCGGCAACCTTATTTTCATAACCCGAAAACGTGTGTAAAATATACCATTTAGCTTCTGACATTTGTGATCCCCTTTACTTTAATTACTAAGCATCAAGCTCCTCAAAGTACTGAACAGGAAGTCGATTACCCATACTCCAAGACCGGATACCACAATAGATACAAGTACAACAACCGTGTTATTGAAAACCTGCTTTCTTGTAGGCCATGAAACCTTTTTAAATTCGGATTTCACATCCTTGAAGTACTGAATAGGAGACTTCTTAGGCTTTTTAGCGGCTGCGGCCTTCATTGCTGCATATTGTCTTTCCCTTTTAGCCTTTTCCGCTTCTTTCTGGGCTTTTTTTTCAAGCTCGTTTGCCATTATGCGTCCTCCTTACTTAGTTTCCTTATGGAGTGTGTGCTTGCGGCAGAATTTGCAGTATTTGTTCATTTCAATTCTGTCAGGATCGTTCTTTTTGTTTTTCTTGGTTGCGTAATTACGCTGCTTGCACTCTGTACAAGCCAAAGTGATTTTAACTCTCATTTCGGCACCTCCTATTAAATTGTTCGATACGGTCGAACTTAGCCTCCCTCCCGCAGAAAACCTTATTTCTGCCGAGATCTATTTTTTGCACAAAAAAATAAACCCCTATTGAGGTATCATAAGTATAACACACAATAGAGGTCTTGTCAATAGTTTTTTAAAATTTTTTCTGATTTTTATTCCCGATTTGCAAAGTAATCTTCGC
This sequence comes from Bacillota bacterium, assembly GCA_023666805.1. Taxonomy (GTDB): domain Bacteria; phylum Bacillota; class Clostridia; order Oscillospirales; family Ruminococcaceae; genus Ruminiclostridium_E. Next base: position 4,619 of record JAMPBF010000164.1, on the reverse strand, counting down.
AGAATTTATTCCATTTTATCTCATATTCGCTATGTGAAAGCCTTTTTATATCGGAAATTTTTATAACGCCCCTTTTGCGGGCTTCCTCCGCAAAGCCGAAAATACATTCGTTTACACTTCCGTTAAAAACCTTTACCGTTTTCCAGCCCCGAAGGTATGCATAATACATTCTGGTGTGACCGTCAAGGGAAATGTACTTTCCCGTCCTTTCATCGGTCATCACGGGAATTATTATGTCGTTTTCGCTGCGGATAAAACAGGAAACCGCTCTCAGCTTATCCTCGTCCACATAAAACTGTGACGGCCGGATTTCTTCAAGAGGTAATTCTTTTAATTCAACAGGAGGAAATTCTGCAATGAGATTGCCCTTGTTATCATAAAAAGAAGTAATATGCTCCGTATAGAAACGAAACGTATCAATTACGGGGAAAACCGAACCGTAATCATGAAATTCCACAGCAGCGGAGTTTTCACCGTTTATTTTAAAAGAACAAGGGTATTTTCCGTCAACTATGAACGCCCCGTGCTGAAAAAGCACATCTTGAGAAAATCTGCTGTCGCTGTACTCGTTTATTCTTTCAATATCCATAATTTTTACTTGTAAAATTTACTCTTTGAAAGGACAATTCCCGCAATCAAAGCCAATACGGCGGAAATCGCCACGGGAATATATATGTTGTCCGCAAAGGGCAGCCCCGCCACATTCATTCCGTAAAAGCTGAACACCATTGTGGGAACAGCCATTACTATCGTTATAATGGTAAGAACCTTCATCACTATGTTTAAGTTATTTGAAATCACACTGGCAAAGGCGTCCATCGTACCCGACAAGATGTTGGAATAAATATTGCTCATTTCAATTGCCTGCTTGACCTCGATAAGTACGTCCTCCAAGAGATCCTGATCCTCGTCGTAAAGCTTGATAACTCTGCCTCTGAGTATTTTTTCCAAAACCGTTTCGGTGGATTTTAAGGACGTTGAAAAATACACCAAGGATTTTTCCAAGCCGAGCAGCTGAATAAGCTCCTTGTTTTTCATGGACTTATGGAGCTGGACCTCCACATAGTTGCTGATTTTATCTATCTGTTTAAGATACTGCAAATACTTGCCTGCAATTCTGAGCAAAATAGCAAAGATAAATCTTGTCTTAAACTGAGTTTTTACATTTTTGACCACATTGTCGGCAAAATCCTCGACTATGGAATTTTCCTTTAAGCTTACGGTTATAACGTTGTTTTCGGTGAGAATAATGCTCATTGGCATTGTATAATAGGTGATAGTATCGTCGTCTATGCCGTGCTTTTTCCTTCTGCCCGTTTCAGGCTGTTCGGGTTTTTCAGCCACTGGATAGTCCAAAACTATAAGAGTTTGCTTTTCCTCGCTTTCGATACGGGAGCTTTCCTCCTCGTCAAGCGCCGAGCGTATAAAATCGCGGTCAACGCCAAGCTCGGTTTCAAGCATGGAGATCTCCGATTCGGTAGGCGCAACGGCAGATACCCAACAGCCGACCTCCAAGGCTTCGATCTCCGTAATTGCGCTTCCTTCGGTCTTGTAAAATTTAAGCATCCGAACTTCCCTTCCGCACAGGAGAAGCCCGCAAAAAGCTTTCCCTGCGCTGTTTAATATAAAAAAATGTTGTTTAAACTATGCCCGCAAGGGTCAGCTTTCATTGCAATAACGCCTTCTTTCATATATTTTTTCTAAAACAATTGTAGCACAAAACCTTCTTTTTTGCAAGATAAAAAACAAAAAAATGCAATTTATTTTTCGGAATTTTTCCTGCTGAATACGCAGCCGCAGTAATTTTGCCTGTAAAGGCCGTACATTCGGGAAAGCTCTATAGATCTTTTGTAGCCCTCCCGCTTTTTAAAATCCGCAAATAAATACCTTACGCCGTATGTTTTTTCCAGCTCCTGCCCGATCTCATTGAGCTTTTCCGCATTTTTGTGAGGACTTACGGAAAGAGTGGTGGTGAAAAAATCAAATCCGCCCTCCTTTGCCGCCCTTGCCGCTTCCTCAAGTCTTAGCCGATAGCATTTAAAGCAGCGCTCTCCCCCTTCCGGCAAATGCTCCAAGCCCTTTGCAGCGGCAAAAAAAGCCTCGGGATCGTATCTTCCCTCTAAAAGCTTTACCTCGCAGCTTAGCGGCATTTCGGATATAAGTCTTTTTACCTCGCCTATTCTTTTATTATATTCGTCAAGAGGCGAAATGTTCGGATTATAATACAAAAGCGTTATATCGAAAAATTCCGTCAAATATTCAAGGACATAGCTGCTGCACGGGGCGCAGCAGCCGTGAAGGAGCAGGGTCTTTCTGCCGTCCATGCCGATTATGATCTCTTCAAGCTTTTTTTGATAGTTTATCATTCTTTTCCCTTACTATTTCCTTTAGAGAATCCCAGCTGCCGTTTATGATGTTCTTGCTTTCCAAAATAAGCAGCGCATCTTCATCGGTGGATAAATAAACGGCGGAAAATTTTTCATTCAGCGAGATCGTCTTTATCTTATCCCATTCCAGCTCTCCCAGCGGCTTTTCGTCCTTAAGAAGAATTATTGCGTCTTTGTCTACCATCGCCCTGTTAAAATCGGAGTCTTCGTTTGCCTTTAAGGCGTTCCTTATTATCGACTTTGTCATGGAGAAAAAAATAATTACCGAAACCGCAAATATCAACGTCATAACAAGCGCAAAGACAAGCGTCAAGGTGTATTTCATTCTGATAAACACCGCCAAACAATACGCAACTATTGCCAAATACATGATCGGCAGTACCGCAAGCAGTATTTTGGGGAGCTTCTTTGAAGAAAAAATCGTATATTTGTAATACTCACTCAGATTTTCCTCTGTCCATGAGGTTTTGATTTCAACCATTGTTCAGTCCTTTCATTGTAAGAGAAATACGCTTTTTGTTCACGTCCACGTCCAGCACTCTCACATTAACTATGTCGCCTACCTTTACCACGTCCAAAGGATGCTTGACATAGCTGTCGGAAAGCTGTGATATATGTACCAGCCCGTCCTGATGTACACCGATGTCTACAAATACGCCGAAATCTATTACATTGCGGACGGTGCCCTTAAGCTCCATTCCGGGCTTTAAGCTGTTTATATCCATAACATCGGTTCTGAGCAAGGGCGGAGGAAGCTCGTCTCTGGGATCGCGTCCCGGCTTTTCCAGCTCCTCCACAATATCGCCCAAGGTCATTTCACCAACGCCCAATTCCTGCGACAAAGCCTTTATGCCCCTCGTCCGTGCGGTATCGCTCACGGTTTTTCCGCCGACCTTCTTTAGGTCGGCAAGCTTAAAGCCGCATATATCCATAAGCTTTTCCACATACTGATAGCTTTCGGGGTGAACGGCGGTATTGTCCAGAGGATTTTTGCCGTCATGTACCCTTAAAAAGCCCGCACACTGCTCATAAGCTTTCTTTCCGAGCTTAGCCACCTTTAAAAGCTCCTTGCGCTCTTTAAAAGCTCCGTTTTCTTCCCGATAGGAAACAATGTTTTTGGCAACGGTGCCGTTGATCCCCGCCACATAGCTTAAAAGCGAGCATGAGGCAGTGTTTACATCTACGCCCACGCTGTTAACGCAATTTTCCAATACGCCGCCCAAGGCTTCCGATAACTGATTTTTCGGCATATCGTGCTGATACTGTCCAACTCCGATCGCCTTGGGATCGATCTTTACCAATTCAGCCAAGGGATCCTGAAGGCGTCTTGCGATAGAAACGGCGCTTCGCAGCGACACGTCATACTGGGGAAATTCCTCTGCCGCAAGCTTACTTGCCGAATACACGCTGGCGCCTGCCTCGGAAACCACCATATAGCTTACCGGCTCGTCCAGCTCCTTGATCAGATCCGCAATAAAACATTCGCTTTCGTGACTGGCCGTGCCGTTGCCTATGGCAATGGTGTTTACATGATGCTTTTTTATCAGCTTTTTCAGCACCGCTTTAGCTTCCGCAACCTTATTTTGCGGGGGCGTGGGATACACAACCGTGGTATCCAAAACCTTGCCCGTTTCGTCCACCACAGCGGTTTTGCAGCCTGTGCGGTAAGCGGGGTCAAAGCCGAGAGTAACGGTGTTTTTTACGGGAGGCTGCATAAGAAGCTGAAACAGGTTGTCCTGAAACACCTTGATCGCAGATTTACAGCTTTTTTCGGTCAAATCGTTTCTTATCCTGCGCTCCAACGAGGGGTGGATAAGCCTCGCATAAGAATCCTCGGCAGCGGCTTTTACCAAATTGCCGCATTCGTTTTTCGCCTTGACGTATTTGCGGTTAATTATGCGCAGCGCTTCCTCCTCGGGTATTTCTACCGAGACCTTAAGGATCTCCTCCCTTTCGCCTCTGTCCATGGCAAGAACACGGTGAGAGGGTATTTTTGCCACCGATTCGGCACAATCGTAATAATTGGTATAAACAGTGTCTTTTTCGGGGTCTATGGCTTTTGAGGCAATAACTCCCCTGTTTGTATAAAGCTCCGCCAGTATTTTTCTTATATCGGGATCGTCCGAAATCGCTTCGGCAATAATGTCTGAAGCGCCCTGAACGGCTTCTTCCGCCGATGCAACGCCCTTTTCCTCGTCTATGTATTTTTCGGCTTCCTTTTTAGGATTTGCC
>JAMPBF010000163.1 GCA_023666805.1 Bacillota bacterium | reverse complement strand
ATATGCTCTTCGGTTTCCGTTACGCTGCCGCAGCGGCTGCATTCCCTATGGTGACCGCCCTCGCAAGCTGTGTACTCTCCGTAATCGTGTCCCAATGCCTCACCGTAAGCGGCATTACAAGCTTCACATTCTGCCTGCTCCGTGCAGGAAGCCGTACCGCCGATATGCTCTTCGGTTTCGGTTACACTGTCACAGCGTTTACATTCCTTATGGTGACCGCCCTCACAGGCTACGTATTCGCCGTAATTATGCCCCAAGACTTCGCCGTAGGCTTCTCCGCAAATCTCACATACCGCCTGTTCGGTACATGCAGCTATACCGCCGCTGTGACTTGCTTCCTCCGATCTTTCATGACAAACGGTGCATTCTTTATAATGAACGTCTTCGTCGAAAGACCAACCGTCATAATTATGATCCGCAAGCTCGCCGTATTCCTGTTCACAGGTCTCACAAACGGCTCTGTCCGTACAGGTAGCCGTACCGCCGCTGTGACTTGCTTCCTCCGATCTTTCATGACAAACGGTACATTCTTTATAATGAACGTCTTCATCGAAAGACCAACCGCCATAATTATGATCCGCAAACTCGCCGTATTCCTGTTCACAGATCTCACAAACGGCTCTGTCCGTACAGGTAGCCGTGCCGCCGCTGTGATCTGCTTCCTCCGATCTTTCATGACAAACGGTGCATTCCTTATAATGTCCGCTTTCATTTGAAAGCCATTCGCCGTAGCTATGCTCACCCAATTCCCCGTAAACAGCCTGACAAGCCGCACAAACTGCCTTATCTACACAGGTAGCCGTGCCGCCTATGTGAGCCACGGTTTCCGTTGCGTCTGAACAACGCTTGCATACCGTATGGTGACCGTTTTCAAAAGGCTCAGGCTCACCGTAATTATGTCCCAATGCTTCTCCGTAAGCCTCACCGCAGATCTCGCAATTTGCCTGTGCCGTGCAGGTAGCTTCTCCGCCTGAATGTGCTTCGGTTTCCGATTTACTGTCACAAATACTGCACAAGCGATAGTGACCTTCTTCGTCGGCAAAGTATTCACCGTATTCATGAGACAAAAGCTCGCCGAACTCCATACCGCAGTTTTCGCATTTTTCCTTTTTTGTACAGGTTGCATTGGTTTTGATCTCATGACGGCACTTATCGCCGCACTTGATACATTCACCGTCTGCATACTCGTGCTCGCAGTCTTCGCCTTCCTTAAGTCCGCATCGTGTGCAAACGCCGTTGGCATCATAAGCATGACCCAAAGGCTCGCCGTATTCCATACCGCAAGCTTCACATATTGCGCTTCTCAAGCATGTTGCCGTTCCGCCCTTATGAGTGCATATTATTCCACATTCTTTGCAAACGCCTTCCTCATATTCGGTATGCTTACATTCATGACCGCAAAGGATACAAACTCCGTCCACATAATTATCCTTATGTCCGCACTTAAATCCGCAGGCAATACATACGCCGGATTTAAAGCTGTCGTGCGGGCAATGAGCTCCGCACTCTGTGCAAACCTCATCGGTATATTTAGCATGTGCACAGGTTTTTCCGCATTCGGTGCACATTCCGTTTTGGTAGTTATGCTCACATTCCGACTTACATACGGTACAAAAGCCGGTTGCGTCATATTTGTGCTCCGCCAACTCGCCATGCTCCATATAACAGGTCGAGCATACCGCCTTATGAGCACAGGTAGCATTAACGGCATTTTGGGGGTGAGAACACTCCATGCCGCATTGTATACATTTTCCGTTCAAATAGCTCTTGTGTGCACATGCGGCTCCGCATACCGTACATTTTCCCGTTGCGGGATCATAATCGTGCTCGCCAAATGCACCGTAGGCCTTATTGCATATTTCACACAACGCCTGAGAGCTGCAGGTTGCTGTTCCGCCTTTGTGAGCATGGGGCAAGGTTATATAAATATAATAGTAGTCGTCAACTTTTAAAGTATATGTAGTATCATCACTGGTCATATAACTGTTTTTTGTTATTTCCGACCAAAAATCACCTACTCTTATACTTTCTCCGTCCGAAAAATATTCGGGATTTTTTATTTCCAAGGATATACCGATTTTACCGCTGGGTGAAATATCGGAAGAATACTTTATCGGAATGGCGCCGGGCATTACGCCGCCATCCTCTATGAAACAAACATTGCTGTCTTTTCCTCCTGCCTTATTGCCGCTTATGCCGAATTTACATGAATAAGTTCCGTTGCTTGCCTCAAATTCGTCTATGGTTAATGTTACGCCCTTATGATAATTGATTCCTCCGTATTTTTGTGTAGCCGTGTTAGATTGAATATAAGAATTTTGCATATATACGCTGATTTTGGTGCCGTTTTCCTCTGCATAAACACCGCCGCCAATTGCAGCGCTGTTTCCCGCTATCTTTGAAGTGCTGCTAATATAAGAATTAGCCATGTTCAGCGTTGAATCCGAGCAAAGATAAACTCCTCCGCCCTTTTGACTTGCCGTATTGGCACTGAGACTTCCAGCCGCTACATTTTCCATGGTTAAGGTAGAACCGTTGGCATTGTAAACGCCCGCACCGTTTACCGCATTGTTGCTTGTGATCGAACCTCCTGTCATAACGGCGACATATTCATTGTAAATTCCGCCGCCATCTTCTGCGGCATTGCTTTTAATCGAAGTTCCGCTTGCTATAACAAGCTCGCTGCCGCTGTAAAAAATTCCGCCCCCCTGTGTGGCTTTATTTCCGGAAATAGTGGTAGACGCCATTTCCTCCAAATTGCCTCTTACCGAAAATCCTCCGCCAATCTTTGCGGTATTGTTTGAAATATTCTTGGCGCCGCTTCCCGACATAGTTAAAATATTGCCGTAATTGACATAAACTCCGCCGCCCTCTTCAACGGCAGTGTTATATGTAACAGTGCCGGCAGTCATAGAAGTATGGTGGCCGTTTAAATAAAGACCACCGCCTATCCCGCCCGAAGAATTGTAGCTTATAGTGCCTGCCGTCATGTTAAATGTGGTAAGCCAGTCTATCAGAACACCGCCGCCGTCGCCTACCGCACTGTTATGGCTGATCGTTCCGCCGGTAATGTTGGCTACACAGCTTTGTCTGCCTCCGAATACATAAACACCGCCGCCTTTGCCCTTTGCAGTGTTTTCGCTGACGGTCGCCTTTAGAGATAAAACCGCTTCCGCATTGTTGCCCTGAGGCGTGGTAAAGCTTATGCCGCCGCCGTTGCCTGCCGCACTGTTATTATTTATTTTACAGTTGGCACTGCTTATAGTGACGTTTCCGCAATCCGACCAAATACCGCCGCCGTTTCCTCCTGAAATATTACCGCTTACATCACCTGCTACAGTCATCGTGAAGTCAGCGCTGTCGTTGTATACACCGCCGCCGTCCCTGACTGCGCTGTTGCAGCTGATAGTGGGAGTGCATTTATCCGCACCCATGGAAAAAGGCGCTTTATTATTATACAGACCGCCGCCGTTTGTTGCAGCGGTATTATTGAATATTTTTCCGTTGGAAAAAGTAAAATTACCCGAATTATATACGCCGCCGCCATTTGAATCCGAAATATTATTTCCGATTTCGGTAGCGGAACCGCTTACTTTGATGATGCCTCCGTCGTTGTATATGCCTCCGCCGCCGGATACTGCATAATTATTGATTATCTTACCGCCGCTGATTGTTAAGATATTTTTTGCATAATCCTCATAATCATAAAAACCTCCTACCGCAATACCGCCGCCGTAATATGCGGTATTATAGCTTACTGACGCAGTGCCGCTCATAGTAAATGTGGAAACCACTTCATATTCGGTTTGATCGACATATATACCGCCGCCTGCTCCGCTTGCGTTATTGTAGCTTATCTCACCTGTGCCGTTCAATGCGGACTTGCCTTTAAAGACATACATACCGCCGCCTTCAGTTGCTTCATTTCCGACAATTTTTCCGCCCGATACGGTTATACTGCCATTAAGTACATAAACGCCTCCGCCATAGCCTGCGGTATTCGCCGTGATATTACCGTTGGTCACATTTACAGTGCCGCCGTATATATGAAGTCCGCCGCCCCTGTCGGCTGAATTATAACTAATCTCGCCGCCTTTTACATTAAAGGTTCCTGATTCCAGATATACGGCTCCGCCCTCATATCTTGCATAGTTGTCGGTTATTATACCGTCCGTCATATTTTCGGTTGCCTTCAAACAATACAGTCCGCCGCCTGCGGAAGCGCTGTTATTGCATATCTCACCGCCGGACATTGCCAAAGAGGCAGTACCGCCAATGTAAATACCGCCCCCGTAAGCAGCACTATGTCCGCTGATTTTGCCGCCCTTCACTGCAAAAGTAATACCGTTTCCGCCACTTCCCATGTGGCAAATTCCACCGCCGTTTTGCGAAACACTGTGATTGTAAATTTCGCCTCCCGCCATTGTAAACGAACCGCCGTATAAGTAAACACCGCCGCCGTTGGTGACTCCAGTGTTACTATAAATCTCACCGTCGTTAAAATTAAAGGTTCCGCTTTTTACGCAAACACCGCCGCCATTGATAGCGCCGGAATTTTCATAAATCTTTCCGCCGCCCATAGTGAACGTTCCGCTGTTAATATAAACGCCTGCTTCATCGCTTCTGACGTTATTGTTTGTGATATTGCCGTTGTTTAATGTCAATGTTCCCGCACTGTAAATACCGCCGCCGTAGTTGGACTTATTTGCGCTCACGGTTCCGTTGTTAATGATAAGCTTTCCGCCGCCCACAGCTATACCGCCGCCGTAACCGAAAAAATCACCTGTTACGACAGCGATATTATTGCCGATTGTTCCGTTATCCAAATTAAATGTGCCGCCGCTCATGTAAACGCCGCCGCCGTAGACGTTATAATAGCCGTCGACGCTGTTACCGCATATCTCACCGTCATACATATTAATTGTGCCGCCACTGTAAATTCCGCCGCCGTAAGCCGGCAAATTATATTTGCTGTTAGCGTCGTAAGCTAAAGTCGAATTGTTATTAACAGAACCGGCGTGTATATTAAATGTTCCGGCGGCCATATAAACACCGCCGCCGTTAGCCTGACCGACTTCACTGTATGCGTAATTACTGCTGATTTCTCCGCCGTACATATTGAACGTTCCTGCCGTCATATAAACGCCGCCGCCCAATGCGTTTCCCGTGTTGCTGTGAACTTCATTGCTGCCGATATATCCGCCGTACATATTAAAAGTTCCCGCCGTCATAAAAACGCCGCCGCCTTTACAATTGGAACCGATAACCGTATTGCCGCTGATACTGCCTCCATACATGTTGCATACGCTGGTTGCGGCTGCCAAATTAACTCCGCCGCCGCTGGCGGAAACCTCATTGCCTGTAATCAATATGCCATACATACTGAGAGTACTGCCTTTTGCGACCGACAAGCGTACGTTGCTGATTTTGCCTTTTCCTCTGCAATCACTGAAAAAAACGCTTCCGTTTGTGGTAACGGTAACATTGGATCCCGAAATCGAACAGCCGTCCAAACAAATATACGTATTCGTCTTAAGCGCAGCGTTCGCTGTCAATGTTACATCATTAGCCAAAACATCCTTTCCCGCCGTAGTCGGGAGACTGTTATCGCTTTCCCACAACTGCCACTCAAA
>JAMPBF010000162.1 GCA_023666805.1 Bacillota bacterium | reverse complement strand
TGGCTTCCTCAATCTTTGAATCATCAATTTCATATGTACAGATATCCGGTTCAACCAACACAGGAACAAGCCCGTTCTCCGAAACCGCAAGGATTGATGCAATATAAGTGTTTGCCGGAACAATGACCTCGTCCCCGGGGTCGCAGATTGCCCTAAAGGCACAGTCTATAGCCTCAGATCCGCCTACGGTCACTATGATCTCGCTTTTGGGGTCGTAGGAAACGCCTATCCTTCTGTGAATGTAGCTCGCTATGCTCTCCCTAAGCCGGATCAGACCCGCATTGGCTGTGTAAGCGGTCTTGCCCTTCTCAAGAGTTTTTATGGCTTCCTTTCGGACAGCCCAAGGCGTTTTAAAATCAGGCTCGCCGACGGAAAGGGAAATAACGTTCTCCACTGTGGAGGCAATGTCGAAAAATTTCCGTATGCCCGAGAACCTTACCTCCTGTACCGTTTTGGAAAGCAGCTTATCGTAATCTATCACGGTGAAACCAAACTCCTTTCGTCAGCTTCCTCCCCTGCAAAATTTACGCCCTTTTCCTTGTACCTTTGCAGGATAAAGTGGGTGGTGGTGGACAGCACGCCGTCCAAGGTGGCCAGTCTGTCGGACACAAACAAAGCCACGTCCCGAAGATTGGTGCCCTTGATAATAACCGCAAGGTCAAAGCTTCCGCTCATTAACTGAACGGTGTCCACCTCGTCGTATTGGGCTATGATCTTAGCCACATCGTCGTAGCCGCATTCCACCTTGGGGGATACCTTAAGCTCGATAAGGGCTGTGACGGAGTTTTTGTCCAGCTTTTCCTCGTTGATAATGGCGGAATAGCCGATTATCATGCCGTCGTCCTCCAGCCTCTTGATCTGCGCCGCCACCGTTTCGGGGCTTATGCCTAAAATGGTCGCAAGCTGTTCGTTGGAGAGCCTTGCGTTTTCTCTCAGCAGGTCAACTAAAGTTTTCATACCGTTTTTTCCTTTCAAATATTTATTCCTATGGGTTTTCTGTGATCGTAATAATAAATTTTGTCAAAGCCGCATTTTTTGGCAAGTGCGATACCTTCCGCTATGCCTTTTCCCAAATCCTCGGTGCGGTGAGCGTCGGAGCCCACCGTTATAATCTCGCCTCCCAGCTCCCTGTAAAGTCTTATATAGTGCTCGTCGGGAAGCGTTACTCCGATTTTCTGCCTTAGACCGGAGGTGTTTATTTCAATGCCCATGCCGTTTTTGACCAGTGCGGCGAAAATCTCTCCGATAATTGCTTCAAACCCGCTCATATCAATTTTTATGCCCTGATCCCCGCTGATATATCTTAAGGGATAGGTCAAATGTCCCAACACGTCGAAGCCGCCCCACTGCGCCATTTCCAGCAGCTCGTCAAAATAAAGCTTTAAAAGGCGGTAGGGCTCTTCCTTTTTGTAGTCCAAAAAGTAAAAATCCTCGTAATCCCTTATGTTATGGCAAGAGCCGATTATAAACTCGTAGTTATGGGCAGCGAGCAGCTTTTTTGTAAGCTCGAGATCCTGCAGCGGCTGACCTAGCTCCACCCCGAAGTGAATGTCCACCCTGCCCTTAAACGCTTCCGTGAGCTTCGGAAGCAGCAGATCCGACTGTCTCAGCCTTTCCTCGTAGTGAAATTCGGGCTTATAATAATCGTTTACGTCTAAGTGGTCGGTTACGGTGTAATGCCTTATGCCAAGCTCCGCCGCCCTTTCCGCCATCTCCTCGAGAGTGCTTTTCCCGTCGGGAGACTGTGCGGAGTGAGTATGGCTGTCGGTAAGTATTTCCAATTCGATTTCCTTTCAAAAAAAATATGTATGAATTATTTTATCATAAAATAAAAAATTTGTCTACTATAATCTTTACATTTGAGGAAAAATTCGCTATAATTAATATATAATTTTTTAAAAACGAAAGGAAACAAGCTTATGAAAGCAGTAGTAGCCGTTATAGGAAAGGATGCGGTGGGCATTTTGGCAAAAATCTGCACAATATGCGCAGAATGTAACGCCAACGTAATGGACGTGACCCAGACGATCATGCAGGATATGTTCGCTATGACTATGCTGATAGATATTACAAAGTGCGCCGACGAATACGGAGATCTTGCCGACAGGCTCAAAAAAGCGGGCGAGGATATGAATTTGCAGGTGCATGTAATGCACGAGGATATTTTCAACTCGATGCATCACATTTGATTAAAAAAGAAACGTTCGGCAAAGGAGAATGACATTGGTTAGTACAAACGATATACTTGAAACCATAAAGATGATACAGGAGGAAAACCTGGACATTCGCACCATTACCATGGGAATTTCCCTTCTTGACTGTATCGACAGCGATATTGACAAAGCCTGCGGCAAGGTTTACGAAAAAATGATGAGGGTGGCTGAAAACCATGTAAAAACAGGCGAGGACATAGAAAAGCGCTACGGCATACCGATAATCAACAAGCGCCTTTCCGTAACACCCATATCCATTTTGGCGGCGGCTGCCAAGGGAAGCCCCGTAAGGTTTGCCAAAACCCTACAGCGGGTGGCTGAGGGAACGGGCGTAAACTATATCGGCGGATATTCGGCGCTTGTGCACAAAGGCTTTGCCGCAGGAGACACGGAGCTTATAAGATCTATCCCCGAGGCTCTTTCGGAGACCTCCAACGTTTGCTCCTCGGTAAACGTGGGTTCCACCAGAGCGGGCATAAATATGGACGCAGTAAAGCTTATGGGCGAGATAATAACGGAAAGCGCCAAGGTCACCGCCGATGATCACTGCTTCGGTGCGGCAAAAATCGTGGTATTCTGCAACGCAGTGGAGGATAACCCCTTTATGGCGGGAGCTTTTCACGGCATCGGAGAGCCGGATACCGTTCTGAATGTGGGCGTAAGCGGTCCGGGAGTGGTAAGAGCCGCTCTTGCCAAAATGCCCGACGCAAATATCAGCGAGCTGGCAGAGGTGATAAAGCGCACCGCCTTTAAGATCACCAGAATGGGGCAGTTAGTGGGCACGGAAGCCAGCAAGACCTTGGGTGTGCCCTTCGGCATAGTGGATCTGTCCTTGGCGCCCACCCCGGCAGTGGGCGACAGCGTGGCTCATATTTTAGAGGAAATGGGACTGGAAAGCTGCGGCGCTTACGGTACTACAGCGGCTCTTGCAATGCTTAACGATGCGGTCAAGAAGGGCGGCGTTATGGCCTCCTCCCATGTAGGCGGACTGTCCGGCGCATTTATCCCCGTATCCGAGGACGCAGGCATGATCGACGCAGTGAACTGCGGCTCTCTTTGCCTTGAAAAATTAGAGGCAATGACCGCCGTATGCTCCGTCGGGCTTGACATGGTGGTAGTACCGGGAGATACGCCTGCCTCCACTATTTCGGGAATAATTGCGGACGAGGCTGCCATTGGCATGGTCAACAACAAGACCACCGCAGTAAGAGTGATCCCCGCAATAGGCATGAAGGAGGGCGAGACCCTTGAATTCGGCGGTCTTTTCGGCAGCGGACCCGTTATGAAGGTGAATAATTTCAACTGCTCCAAATTCATCGACAGGGGCGGAAGAATACCTGCGCCCTTGCAGAGCCTTAAAAACTGAGCTTATGCCGATACACCCAAAGCGCTGATTTTCCGACGACGGAAAAGCCTATGCCTTGATCAAAAATATGGGGCTGTAAAAAACTGATCTAACAAAACAAATCCCGACAAAGCCGGATTTTCCGCTGCTTTGTCGGGATATTTCGATGTTTTTACAGACCCTGTGAATACTTATCTCAACTGCACTGCATCACATATCCGTCCGCTTTGCCCGCTCCGTTGAGGGCGGCAGATCGGTATCGGAACAGGCTCATGACAAGGGCTCAAAATCCGCCGCTCCATGCTTGCAGAGCGGGCACACAAAGTCCTCGGGAAGCTCGTCGCCCTCGTAGACATAGCCGCATACCTTGCAGACAAAGCCTTTCTTGCCCTGCGCTTCGGGCTTGGGCTTTACGTTCTTTTGGTAATAGGTGTAGGTCATGGTTTCCGTATTGGAAATAACCCGGGATTCGGTGACGGTGCAGATAAACATGCCGTGAGTGCCTAAATCCACATACTGCTCCACCTTTAAGGACATAAAGGAATTGATATATTTGGACAGGAACACCATGCCGTTGTCGGAGCGGAAGATCTCCTCCCCCTCAAACTTATCCACATTTCTGCCGCTGTGGAAGCCAAAGCGCTGAAATACCGAGAACGGGGCGTCGGTGGACAGGCAGTTGATGTTCATTACGCCGCTTTGCTTGATCACATGGTGGGAATAGTTATCCTTGTTTATGGTAACGGCTATGCGGTTGGGGGTATTGGTCACCTGTGTTACGGTGTTTACGATAAGTCCGTTGTCCTTTTTGCCGTCGTTGCAGGTTACCACATACAAGCCGTAGCCGATATTGAACAAAGCGTTCAGGTCGTTTTTATTTGCGGTGTCGCTCTTTCTTGCAAGATAATCGGTGCTTAAGGCTTCCGCCAAGGCTTCAAGCTTTGCGGTGCTTTCCTCGTTAAGTGCGGATTTTACGGTCACTACGGGGTCAAGCAGGGTCAGCTTCTTGCTGCCCTCCAACATTTGCTTCATTACCTTTGCGGCAAGGGGCGCCCAAGAGCCGTTTTCGATAAAGCCCACCGTGCGGTTTTGGTAGTTGCGCTCGGTGAGGTGCTCGATAAATTCCCGCATAAAGGGGAAAATTCCCGCATTGTAGGTAGTGGTCGCCAATACAAGCTTGTTGTAGCGGAAGGCGTCCTCCACCGCCTCCGCCATATCCTCTCTTGCAAGATCGGTCACCACCACCTTGGGGCAGCCGTTGGCACGAAGCTTATCCGCAAGCTTTTCCACCGCCGCCTTGGTGTGACCGTAGATCGAGGTGTAGGCGATCATTACGCCCTCGCTTTCGGGCTCGTAGGAGGACCAAGTGTTGTAAAGTCCCAAATAATAGCCCAAATTCTCCTTTAAAACAGGACCGTGAAGGGGGCAGATGGTTTGAATATCCAAGCCTGCGGCTTTTTTCAGCAGAGCCTGCACCTGTGCGCCGTACTTGCCCACTATGCCGATGTAGTAGCGGCGGGCTTCGCACGCCCAATCCTCCTCCACATCAAGAGCGCCGAATTTACCGAAGCCGTCCGCCGAAAACAATACCTTGTCGGTGCTGTCGTAGGTGACTATTACCTCGGGCCAGTGAACCATGGGGGCTGCCACAAAGGTCATGGTATGCCTGCCGAGCTCTAAGGTATCGCCCTCGCCCACCACGATTTTTCTGTCGGAAAAATCCGTGCCGAAAAATTGCGTCATCATTGTGAACGCCTTGGCGCTGGAAACTATTTTCGCCTTTGGGTAGGTTTTCATAAAGTTAGCAATATTGGCGGAGTGGTCGGGCTCCATGTGCTGTACCACCAAATAATCGGGCTGACGCTTGCCCAAGGCGTTTTGCACGTTGTCAAGCCACTCGTGGGTAAAGTGAGCGTCCACCGTGTCCATTACCGCAGTTTTGCCGTCGAGAATTACGTAGGAATTATACGCCATGCCGTTGGGTACTACGTACTGTCCTTCAAACAGATCCACATTGTGATCGTTGACTCCCACGTAAATAATATCCTTTGTGATTTCCATATTTGTTTCGTCCTTTCTCTTTTTTACAGATTTGCTTATTGTT
>JAMPBF010000161.1 GCA_023666805.1 Bacillota bacterium | reverse complement strand
TTTTATTTTTGTTTTATTCGTTCTTTATCGTTTTCTTAATCTGATCATAAAGGAAAAAAAGCGCTTAATAAAGCCTATAAAGCCGATTACATATAAAAAGCGTGGAAAGCTTAAGCGCATATATATAGATCTGCCCAAGGCTATAGCACGTGATATTGTTAACTTTGATCCCAACGATTTTAAATTCAACGGTCTGCATTGCTTTTGCGGAGAGCAGGGAAGCGGAAAGACAATTGCCATGGTCAATAAGATCAGGGAATTAAAACAGAAATACCCTCTTGTTCAGGTCCTAACAAATTTTGATTGTGAGTTTTCGGACGGACTTATCACAAGTTGGAAAGATATTGTATTTAAAAACAATGGCAGCCACGGAATTATAATAGCTCTTGACGAGCTTCAAAATTGGTTCAGTACTAACGAAAGCAAGGATTTTCCCCCTGAAATGCTTCAGGAGATCACACAGCAGCGCAAGCAGCGCAAGTGTATACTTGCAACAAGTCAGCGTTTTATGCGGCTTGCAAAGCCGTTAAGAGAGCAGATTAATTATTTATACGAACCTTTTACGATAGGCGGCTTGATTACTTTCGTAAGAGTGAGAAAGCCGTGTGTAGATGATTCCGGACAGCTCGATAGATTTCACACACAGAAGAGGGGCGTATACTTCTTTGTACACGATGACGAGCTGCGCTCCAGTTATGACACTTTGCAGAAGATAACAAGACAAGCCAATGGCGGCTATACCGAAAGTCCATTGAAGCAGGATAACAATACCTTTACAAATGTAGCAATAGATATATCAGGCAAGACGGGGCGGCGGAAGCTTTAGCCCGCCGCCCCGACCGCCGATATATATTGCTTATGAAAGGGGGTGTTATTATGTCGCCGTTAATGCTCGCATTAAATGTTATATGCGCAGTAATTCTTATCCTTTATATTGTTCATGGCGTTCAAAAGAAAAAGAAAATTGAACAGGCAGCTAAGGAACGTCAAGAAAAAGCTGAAAAGGCTTTATCTTTTGTTGACATGCATGAAAAAAACTAATTTAGGAGTACTATTATGGACTTTAAATTCGATTATTTCCGTTTTTCTATTATTCCGCAATTTAAAGTCCGTAATAGACTTAATTTTGTTGATTTTATTATAACTGTTGTTCTTCGTATGCCTGATAAGCTCTTTGATTTTCAGACTACAAAAAACGGCGGCTTCTATGATCTTAAGTTTTGGTATCATAATATATATATTAAAGTGCCTCCGGAAGATAATCCTAAGGAAGGTTATCAGGTCGAAATGACCGGAGAAGGCTATGATTTCTACATAGAATATCGCAAGAATAAAGACCCTAATTTTGATGTTCGGTCTTTCTATGCCGATATTCTTTCTTTGCGTGAAGATGATAGATTCAAAGTAAATATCACTCGATCTGATGTTGCTGTTGATGATAAATCGTATACAAATAAGCATTATCTTGATTTTAATACGCTTCGCAATTGCGTACTTGCCGGGGAAGTACTGACACGCTTTAGACACCGTACAGTAGTCTCCGATGGTACTATAGTTACCGCTCCCGACAAGTCTACTGACTATGTTATTTATGAAAAGGGAAGCAGCCGTAATAAGCTCAAGGGCTCTACACTTTATCTTGGAAGCCGTGACCGTACTCATGTACGATTTTATGACAAGATTGCCGAAATGTCGGCTCATGGCAAAGAGTATGACCACAACTTAAAGCACTGGATAAGGTTCGAGCTGCAAGCGTGCCATGATAACGCTTTGGCATTGATCACAAGATTTGTAATGCTTGAGCCTGAAGAATTTAATAAATATTTAGCAAAGGTGCTATTAAATATGGTTCGCTTTGTCGATACTTCACGGGAGAATGTAGCCAGCAACTATTACAGATGTCCCGTTTATTCTTGGTGGCTTAAGTTTTTGGGCTGCGTAGAAAAGGCTAAGTTGGTACATATCAAGCCTAAAGTTAATAAGTTTAGAAGATCCGCTACATGGATCAAGAATAGTGTTGCAGCTACCGCAGGCGGAATAATCCGAGCTGCCGGCACCCAGTATTTTATGGGGCTTATTAAGGAAGGCATTGAAGAGCATTATAATGAACGTCATGATCTGATCGTCGATGACTACATACACTACAAAGACTTTGACGCTGATCCGCTTCTTGGTGTAGACGCTTACAAGGTTTACTTCGCTACCGATGAGGAGTACAGAAAGTTCTTGATTGAGCTTCGTAAGCGTAGGGAAGAAACTTTACTTATAGAAATGGATCTCCAGCGTGAAAAGCAAAAGCATAATCCGTTAGCTGATACAGATGAGTGATCTATATATCTTACCTGAGTATGCACAGCCATATAAGGATTGCGGCAGCTGCCTTTGCTCAATGTGCTTTCACTGGTTTAATCATTGCTCCTTATGTTGCTTCTGTTGGTATCTCGGTCCGGAGATCTGCTGTGTAAAATTCTGTCGAAATTTCTGTCCGGCTTATTTGCCTTGGCAGCTCCGGGAATGGTTTAAGCAAGATCGCGTAATTAAGGATCCAAATTCCGATATTGACAATTTGCCTTTTAAGTGATATTGTAGAAATAGAGCATTGTTAATTGAAAAACACCTAATTGCGTAAAATTAAAATTTTACGCAATCGAGAGAACCGAATTATCTAATATCCGACAATACTAATCCCGCTTATAATAATATGTTCAACGAGGTCTAATAATATGGCTACTAATTTCAATTACAGAAATGACGCTCCGCAATATCTTATTGATTTTTTAACTCACATTGAGATTGTAAAAAACCGATCACAACTGACGGTAAAAAATTATTACTGCGACTTGCGGTTATTTTTGAGATTTCTAAAGAAAAAAAATGATCCGTCTTTATCTTCGGTCGAGCTTTCACAAATTTCAATTGCCGATATTCCCGATTCATTAGTAAAAAATGTTACGCTCATGGATATTTTGGAATTTTTGACTTATTCAAAGCAAAGCCGTGACAATCAACCTAAGGCTCGTGCGAGAAAAGCCGTAGCTTTAAGGCAATTTTTTAAATACCTTACCGACAATAAGGGTTGGTTTGAGGTCAGTCCGGCAGCCAAGTTAGAGCTTCCTTCGCCTAAAAACGCTTTACCTAAGCATTTAACCATTGAACAAGCCAATCAGCTTCTTGCAGAGTGTTCGGAAATCAAGACATGGGCTGATTCTCGAGATTATTGCATGATAACCTTCTTTTTGAACTGCGGTATGCGGCTTTCCGAATTAGTCGGAATTTCTGTAAACGATTACATCAAATCGGTCGATCCAAAGACAGGAAATGCCTATTCTTTTTTAAAGGTGATAGGCAAAGGAAATAAGGAGCGTATTATTTATCTTAACAATGCCTGTGTTTCAGCTTATGAAGCGTATTTAAAGGTACGTCCAAACGTTCAAAACGAAAAAGCACTGTTTTTGAGTAAGCAATATAAACGTATCTCCAATCGCCGTGTTGAACAAATTATTGAAGAAAAGCTTATGAAATCGGGATTATCGGGATACGGCTTCTCCGTACATAAGCTCAGACATACAGCCGCAACCTTAATGTACCAAAACGGAGTAGATGTAAGAGTTCTGAAAGAAGTATTGGGACATGAAAATCTTAATACTACTCAAATATATACCCATGTATCGGATAATCAAATAAAGCAGGCTATGGATCAGAATCCTTTATCGGAAATTGCAGCACCCGATAAAAATAACGGCGATTAAATCTGACCAAATTAGGGGGAAAAATGAAAGCGATTATCGATCGAAGAAGCATACGAAAATATAAACAGGATATTATTCAAAGAGATGATATAGAAACAATTATTCGGGCAGGTATTTATTCACCCTCTGCGAAAAACAGACAGCCATGGAAATACATAATATACACAGATTCGGCAAAGAATAAGCTTTTGGATATAATGGAAAAGGGATTGAAAAGAGAGCGTGACGGAATTAAACTATTGCCCAAATCTCAAAACGGCTTAACCGACGCCTTTAATACTTTAAGGATAATGAGAGAAGCACCTGTGCTTATAATTGTTGAAAATATATACGGACAATCTCCTTATATTGATATAGACGCTGATGATCGGGTTGCCGAAATATGCAATACATTATCAATAGGAGCGTCGGTACAAAATATTCTTTTAAAGGCAACCGAATTGGGATACGGAACATTGTGGATCGCCAATACATGCTTTGCTTATAACGAATTGTCTGAACATATCGGAATTAAGGGACAGTTGGTCTGTGCAATATCGTTGGGCTATGCAGACGAATATCCTTGTCCAAGACCCAGAAAAAATATTTCGGAAATATTGGAATTCAGATAATTAACTTAAAGCTTTAATTTAAGCCATTTACTTAAAATCAATATAAAATTGGTATAACTTTTGTCAATTTATAATAAAGTTTTAATATTAGTATTGTTTAAAATGTCGATTGAAATTTAGCCTTTTTTAAGTTATAATTGCTTATAGCATTAAGTTTATGCTAATTTATATTAAAATATAAATTTTATTTTATTTCAGGAGGTAAAAGAATGAACTTTAAGAAAGTTATGGCAGGTTCCCTTGCATCGATTATGGCTGTTTCCTCTTTGGCAGTGGCTGCAAGTGCAAAGGGATATACACCTACCGATGAAGAAAAAGAAAAATATCAGCCTTGGTGTACCGCCGGTGAAAACTGGATGATTACAATTCACGAGGACGGTGATCCCGATACGGGCAAGGAAGAGATAGACTTTGGCGTAGATCCTACATCTATTGATTCTTTTACAATATATTTGGATGTTGTAAAGAACCCCGATCCCAGACTCGGCGTTTTGGAATTGGATAAATTCCAGTCGCAGATCAACGATTACTTTGACGGTGATCCCAACACAAGAGGCGACTTTATGTACAACTTCGCCGGAAGCGTAATTTATGCAGCAAACAGCGGCGATTTCGGCAGCGAAGGTGAGCTTTACGATAAGTATAACTGGCCCAACTCCGAATTCTGGTCAATCCCCGCTAAGGGCGATACTATCGAGGGTCGTTATGACAATGATGTGGTTGAAGGCTTGCCCGCAGGCGACAATTCCAACAGAGGTCAGGTTGCATATAATAAAAAGCTTCACATTGATTATGTGGATGATTTCAGATATTCTATCACCTACGACGTAGCCAATTTAGAGGGCGGTATTTATAAGTGGCCCGCACAGGGTGAAGGCACCACTGCAGGTCTTTACAGAATCGGTTTCCAGGAATGGAGCAACGTTACCGCATTTGTATTGAGACCTTCCCTCTTGGTTTGCAGAGACAGCAACGGCGATGTTATTCTTGCATTTGACGGCTACGGCAATGTAGTTGATAATGATGAAGCAACTAAAATGGCAGACGAAATGAACGCTCTTACGGAAGAGGCTGCTAACTACACTCCCGCAGCCGCAGAAACAACTGCTGCCGACACCGAAGCTCCTGCTGACGATGCCGCTGATACAGAGGCTGCTGCCTCCACAACCACAGCAGCACCTGCTTCTTCAAGCAACAGTTCCTCCGGTCCTAATATCGGTCTTATCATCGGAATCGTTGCTGCAGTAGTAATTATAGCTGTTATAGTTGTTATAGTTATTAAGAAGAAAAAATAAATCCATAACTAAATAAGCATAATAAAATCGACGTGATGAATTATTCACGTCGATTTTTCTATACAATTTTTTAAAAAATATTGTAAATGCAGGACTACTTAAGCTCAAC
>JAMPBF010000160.1 GCA_023666805.1 Bacillota bacterium | reverse complement strand
ATGCGGCGTCAGCTTGGCGGAAAACCGACCGAAGGGAGGTTTTTCGACAAGCTGGGACAAGAACTCATGGTTCTTGTCCCTCGGTTTAATTATTATGCTGAAAGTGAAAGCGCAAAGCCGTCTGCCAAACGAAAATCCGCCTTATTTCAGTTCAAACCACTCTCTCACTACCACTGCCAGCTCCGCTGCCATTTCCGACTGCTCGGAAATTCTGGGGTGACCGGGGGTGGCTTTGCCGCAGCGGCTGAATTTATAGTGCTTGACGGAATTTTCGCCAAGCTCCTTTGCCAGATCCCTCTCAATATCGTCAAGATAGCCGTCCCAACGCTCCTCGTGCATAAGCACCGTAAGGATAAACAGGAATTTTACGTTTTCGCCGTATTTTTCCCTTAGATCGAGAACGATCTCCTTATATTTTTCCTTCCATGCACGGGCAAATTCGGGAGTTTTGGTTTTTTCCTCATCGGGGTTATGATCGTTTTGACCGATAGCGATTATGACCAAGTCGGGAGTGTATTTTGAGAAATCCCAGTCCGTGTAGCCCTCCTTGGAATAAGGAACGTAGCTGAGCTTGTTATAGGTGACCTCGACGCCTGTGAGCTTTTCGGGGTCGGGTCCGCAGAAAAAGCCGGTTTTGTTGAGCAGTGCAATGCCGCCCTGCGAATTGTCGTGCACCCTTGCCTTTATCATTCTGCTTAAAATAAGGGGATAGCTGAACCAGCTGTTGTCCCAAAAGCCGTAGCCCTTTTGACTGACAGGGTCGGTGTGCGCCTCATGGTAGATCCCCTCGGTAAGCTCTCCCGCAGAAACGCTGTCGCCGTATACCTCCATGTTAAGGCTGTACTCCTTATGGGGAAGAGAAACGGCGGCGCCGTCGTCGATCTCTATACCGCAAAATCTGAAATAGTGAGCGGCCGCCTGTCTTTTGAAAACGATCAGGCTGTGCTCGCCCTCCTCCAGATCCTCCGCAATGCTAAGATAGAGCTCCTTGTCGTATTCCGCTTCCTTGGGAATTTCCAGCTTATACTGAACGCCGTCCACCAATGCACCCAAAGCGTAGTATTCGCCCATGGGCTGATTTTTTATGTAGACGCCTACTTTTTTTCCGCTGAAAACGGTTTCCGCCATGCTTCCCGCATAGATAAAAAGGGGGGCTTCGGTTTTTTCGTCGGCAATTCTGCCGGTGTAAATAAATTTATCGGCGCTTGGTGCAATTTTCATATTAATTACCTCGTTATCATTTAGTTATTTCAATAATATCACATTATTTTTAAAAAATCAATATTTTGTCACTTGACAATTGCTGTTTTTTTGATATAATCTTTTTTGTAGGTTTATTTTTGAATAATATTAATTTTTACGGAGGAATAAAAATGAGATCCAAAAAAATTACGGCTTTGCTTATCGCCTCTGCTATCCTGCTGTGCGGCTGCTCTAACAATCAAGAGCAAACGCCCGCCTCAACAGACGGCGCAGCAAGCACCGAAGCGCCCCAAACCACCGCAGGGGGAAATAATGCGGAAAATACCGAAGAAAACACCGAAAGCGAGGCACCCAGCGTGAATCAAGTAGAAATCGGAGATACCTCTTATGCCGACGGAGCAGAAGACAGCGTATTCTCACTGGACGGAGGGCTTACTCCCAGAATGAAGGCTCTTATCCGCTTAAACGAAGGCAATCAGGTAAGACTTGCCAATATGTTCAAGAAGGCGGCAAGCGGTGAAAACATTACCGTCGCTTATTTGGGCGGCTCGATCACTCAGGGCAGCAGCGCTACCGACAGCACCTGCTATTCAAGACTTGTGACCGACTGGTTCAAGGAAACCTTCCCCGACATCACCGTAACCTACGTTAAGGCGGGCATCGGCGCTACAGGCTCCTATATCGGCGTTCACAGAGCCGACAAGGACGTTTTGAGCCAAAATCCCGACGTTGTATTCGTAGACTTTACCGTAAACGACACCACCGAAAACACCCAGCGCAACATCAACAGCTACGACAGCCTTATGAGAAAGCTGTGGAACGGCGAAAGCAAGCCCGCCATCGTTTGCATCGGCATGACCCAGGATGACGGCACCGCCTTCCAGAGCCAGCACTTAGAGGTAGCGCAGCACTACGACCTGCCCTTTATCTCCTACAGAAACGCAATTCTCGACGTTATCAACAAGGGCTATATCAAGTGGACGGATATTTCGGGCGATAATATTCACCCCAACGTACCCGGTCACAAGGTGCTGACCGACATGATAGTCGATTATCTCACCGAGGTAATGGAAAACAGGGACAGTATCAGCGGCGACGAGAGCGATTTCTCCACCCCCTACACCGATAACCTTTACGAGGAAGCAACCATTCTCAATCCCTTAAACACCGAGGCTGTTGACCCCGACGACGTATTTGCTCCTTACACGGAAAGCTTCGGCAATATGAAGGGCTACTGGATGGCTTCCGTAGGCGTAGTTGACGGCGATACGGTAGGCAGACTTACCTTTAAGGACGTGGAATTTAGGAATTTGGGACTTCTTTTCGGCAGAACCACAAACGGCGGAGGACTTCTCCATATTTATGTGGACGGCGAGGAGGTAAAGACCATCAGCACCAAGTTCCCCAATGGCTGGGGCGATTATGTGGAAGCCTCCGAGGTCGTTTCCTACGACGAAAAGGGCACTCATACCGTAGAGATCGTTCCCGAGTGGGAGGACGAATCCCTGTTCCTGTATGTGGACGGACTTATGATAAGCTGAGCTTTTTAAAACATCAAAACCTGCCGATTTCCGGCAGGTTTTTTATATCGTCAATATTACCACCGAGCGCCTTCAACGCCTTTTATGAAGCAGCAATGGTCAAGGGACAGCTCAACGGTGCATTCAAATTCGTTTTCTATCTGCGTTATGCCGTTTCCCAGCCACGCTGCGTCTAAATTCATTTCATCGGGAAACGAATAGCCTTCCGTAAGCCCTTCAACGGGTACGGAATGATGCCATGCCACCGCAAACATTCCCCAAGCGTCCTCATCGTCCGTTTTAAATATTATGGCATAGCCGATGTCCCGAGTGCTCGGATCTCCGCCTATCAGCACAAACTCGCTTAAGCCCGTGTCGATATGATAATAATAATCGATATAGCACTGCTCCAAGCTTACGGAATCGGTAATGTCTATCTGCGCTCTGCCGTCGTATATCAGCCTTCCGTCCTTTTCGTCAACAAAGCCGATGTAATCCTTTGAATCAAAATGATTATAAAATTCGATGCCCTCGGGGCAATATTCCGCCTGCACGCCGTTTACAAGGGTTAATAAGGTTTTGGCGGAGCCTTCGGTCGGCGTTTCCTCGGTATTAGCCTCATACTGTGTTATATCGCCGCTTTCCGTCATAAGCACAGAGACCTGCGGATCGGTGGCGGCGGCATTTAGCGCAGCAAGACCGTCCCTGCCTGCGTACAGACCGATTCCTATCGCTGCCGCCGCTATGGAAAAGGCTCCTATCCCTGCCGCAATTTGCGGAAGGATACCGATCCTCCTTTTAGCCGCCGCAACAAATACGGGAGACACCGCTTCCTCGCAGGTATCCTCGGTGTTGGCGCTTTTCGGCGTACCGAGCTTTAACTCCTTATCCACAGCCGCCTTTATTTCCCCGGGGGTGATGTCGGAGCTGCCGAAGCTGTCGGCTGCCGAATCGAAAAGCTTTATTATATCCTTATCCTTCATAGCTCAAAGCCCTCCTTTTTTAAAATTTCTCTCAGCTCGTCTCTGCCTCTTTTCAGCCATACCTTGGCGGTGGAGTTTTTTATCTTCATTTCCGCCGCTGCGTCAACCACCTTCTGACCGTAAAAGTAATACCTCAGAAGCAGCTCCTTTTTCAGCGGATCCAACCCGGATAAAGCCTTTTTAAGCATAAGTGCTGCGTCCCTTTTTTCCAAATATTCCTCGGGAGTATCTCCTTGAAACAAGATCTCTTCATCTAAGGGAAGAGCCTCCTTTTCCCCTCGGACAAAATTAAAGGCTTTATTTCTCGCTATTGCCCCTATATAGGATTTTAGCTTTCCCTCCACAAGAGAATTTCGGTTGTTCCAAAGAGCGATAAAAACATCGGCGGTAAGCTCGCTGCAATCCTCGCGTCTGTATCCTATAATATGGTATATAATAGAGGAAACATAGGCGGTATACTTGTCAATAAGCAGGTGAAGAGCCTCGCCGCTGCCTCTTTGCAGCTCTTCGATCGTTTCTTGCTCATTCATTGCCGTCTCTCCTTTTCTTTACATTAATAATAACACAAAAAACAAGATTTGGTTACAAAATTTAAAAAATAATAAAAAATTGGTAACCAAAGGGGGATTTATGCAATTAGATAGACGGAAAGCAAAATTTCCCAAAAAATGCAAAGGAGAAAAAATTATGAAGCAAAACTTTTTTAAGGCGGTTACCGCTCTGGCGCTTTCATCTATCCTGATCACCTGCTGCGTCAATGCGGCGGCCGAGTTCGCACCGGACAATTCCGCCCAAAATGCGGCAGAGGATATTAAACCCGCAGTAACAGCAGCGGAGAAGCTGCCCGAGGTATCTGCGGCGGTTCAGCCCGCAGCCGCCGAGGAAGAAAAGCAGCCCGACGATACCGCCGTCTGCCAAGTGCCCCTAATTAAGGTAAAGGTTAAGCAGTGGGACGGGGAAACGGTAAAGGAGATGTACATTTCGCAGGGCGACAATTTCGATTACGAAGAACGCAGCACCGATCTGTTCACCGACGGCGTTTCCCATTTCTACGACGGGAAAAAAAGCGACGGGGAGGGATTTTGGCTGCTGTACGAGCCGGGCAGATTTGACGCAAGCTATCGGGACAATTCAAAAGGTCAGCTGTCCATGGAAAGCCACCTGGAGCTCTATGACTTCGGAGACGTTTTCGCAGATAGGGATCTTTCCCTTTTCACCAGAGAGGACGCCAAAAATATGGTAAGCCCTGTTTTAGACAAGCTGGGCATTACCAATGTGGGAGAACCCGAGATCAACGCCATTGATGCGGAAAACGCCAACATATATTTGGCGGATCAAGGCTACGGCGCAAAGGGTCCCGCCGAGTTCACCTATCCGACTTGGAGCGAGGAGGACGAGATCTATATTCTCACCTATCCTCTGATGTACGAAAATCTGCCCTTGACCACCAAAACAGCGGACAGAGATATTGGCGGCAAAATTACGTGCTTTGCCAATTCCTATGTCAGAGCGATAGTTTCTAAGGATAAGATCCTGTCCTTTGAATGCGTACAGGCTCTTTCCTCGGACTATGAAAAAGCAGACAGCGTTTATGTCAACTGTGACTATGAAAAAGCCTTGGATAAAGCCAAAAAGTACTTTACCGACTATATTTACGGCTTTAACAGCGTAGGATATATGGGAACCTACGATTTTGAGATCGAGAACTGTCAGCTGGTGTACGTCAATTACTATGAAAGCGACGAGGAATATGAAATGCGTTATTCCGAGGAGGAAGGCTTTACATACACGCAGGACAGCGAATTTACCTTAGTCCCCATGTGGAGAATAGACGCTAACTTGGGACACTCCGACGGAGACAGAGACAAATATTATACCAACGAGTGTGTTTTTGTCGATGCACAGACCGGAGATATTATGTGAGGAAAAACTCAGAAGGCGGCATAGCTGCCGCAATATTTGCAGGATATGAAAAAAGACGCCCGAAAAAGGCGTCTTTTCAGCTTGTCGAAAAACCTCCCTTCGGTAGGTTTTCCGCCAAGCTGACGCCGCATTTGGCGGCAAGCCGCCAAATGCGAAAATCGGGCAGAGCCTTGCTCTGCCTCGATTTTAAGGCTTG
>JAMPBF010000015.1 GCA_023666805.1 Bacillota bacterium | reverse complement strand
AGGGCGGTCACCATAAGGAGTGCAGCCGCTGCGGCAGCGTAACGGAAACCGAAGAGCATATCGGCGGTGCAGCGTCTTGTACCGGCGAAGCAGTCTGCACGGTTTGCGATACCGCTTACGGAGAGGTGCTGGGACACGATTACGGCGATTATGTGCCTTGCGAGGGCGGTCACCGTAGAGAGTGCGGCCGCTGCGGCAGCGTAACGGAAACCGAAACGCACACGGGCGGAGAAGCTTCTTGTACGGAGCAAGCAAATTGCGAGATTTGCGGAGAAGCCTACGGCGAAGTCTTGGGACATAATTACGGCGAGTATATAGCCTGTGAGGGCGGTCACCATAGGGAATGCAGCCGCTGCGACAGTGTAACCGAAACCGAAGCGCATTTAGGCGGAGAAGCTACTTGCGCTGACATAGCGGTTTGTGAGAAATGCAATACCGCTTACGGTGAGTTGGCTGAACACAGCTACGGTCATTGGATCTCCGATGAAAACGGACATTATAAGGAATGCTCTGTTTGTCACACCGAAACCGAGATAACAGCGCATAGCGGCGGTACGGCTACTTGCTTGGACAAGGCGGTTTGTGAGGTTTGCCAACAGCAATACGGAGAACTTACAGACCATAATTATAGCGGTTGGTCCTTTGATGAGAACGAACACTATAAAGAATGTACTGTTTGTCATGAAAAGACAGATGAAGAAAATCACAGCGAAGGTACGGCAAATTGTACGGAAAAGGCGATTTGTCAGATCTGCGGAGTGTCTTACGGCGAAGCATTGGGACACGATTACAGTGAATATACAGCCTGTGAAGGCGGTCACCATAAGGAGTGCAGCCGCTGCGGCAGCGTAACGGGCACCGAACCGCATACAGGCGGTGCAGCGTCTTGTACCGATGAGGCTGTTTGTACGGTTTGCAATACCGTTTACGGTGAAGCATTGGGACATGATTACGGTGAATATGTGTCCTGCGAAGGCGGTCACCGTAGGGAATGCAGCCGCTGCGGCAGCATAACGGCAACCGAACCGCATTCAGGCGGTGAAGCTACTTGCATAGATAAAGCTATTTGCGAGGATTGCAATGCTGCTTACGGTGATTTGGCTGAGCATAGTTATGGCGGTTGGGTTTCCAATGAAAACGGACACTACAAGGAATGTTCTGTTTGTCACACGGAAACGGGAATAACAGCGCATATCGGCGGTACAGCTACTTGTACGGAATTGGCTGAGTGTGAGATTTGTCACGCAAGGTACGGCGCATATACGGAGCACAGTTATGATATTAACGGCTTATGTACCGTATGTGGTGCTTCTGCGGCAAAACCTCCCGAAACCGATCCCGATGAAACGGATCCTGTGACAGTACCTTCCGAAACGGATCCTATAACCGTTCCTTCGGAAACGGATCCTGTGACGATTCCTTCTGAAACAGATCCTGTAACGATTCCTTCGGAAACAGATCCTGTAACAGTTCCTTCCGAAACGGAGTCCGTAACTGCTTCGTCCGAAACAGAACCTGTAACGGTTCCGTCTGAAACGGAGGCTCCAATAACGATCTCATCCGAAACCGAACCTGCGATAACAATACCTGCCGTTATAACAGATCCTGATGCTTCCGATATTACATGGACGCAAACAACAGAACCGATAGTAACGTCAGAATCCGATATAACTTCAAGACCGCAGGAAAGCAATAATCTTATCGCCGAGGTAAAATCTGAAGAAAATGCTATCCGTGCAAGATTTTTAGATCCACTGCCCGAGCTTGCAAAAGCAGTCTTAAGCATGGAAGAAAGAAGCTTTGCTTATGACGGCGGAAACGTTAAAATTATTTTGAATTTGTTGGATTCAAGCGAAAATGTTCCGATAAACGATAAAGCTGCTGTTGACGCAATACTGAAAAACGGAGAATACGTTTTAATTCAATATCTTGATATATCTCTTTTGAAAATTGTAGATGGTGCGCAAACAAAAATTACCAATACCAATAAAGAGATTACCATTGAATTTGAGCTTCCCGAGGAATTAAGAAATGAGGACAGTCTCTATTCGGTTATTCGTGTTCATAATGATGAATCCGCAATTTTGGAGGATTTAGACGACAGTAAAAACACGGTGACGATTAAAACAAATAAGTTCTCGACCTATGCTCTTGTTCAAACCGCAAAGGAAAAGGATACTAACCAGTACACTGCCGATACGTCTTACACAAAAATATTTATTATTATCGGTGTAAGCGCAGCTTACTTATTCACCGTAATGTACTATTCTACGGGTGAATACGGAATGAGCGAAGATAAGAAGAATCGCATGGTTAAGAAGCTTATAGCTTGGGGCAAGAAGCGTAAAATGATCCGTACTGTTCCTGCATTGGCAGCCATATTGGCAATTTTGGTTTTCTATTACACTATCGGTCAGAAGACAGATGAAAGTAAATCCAATATAATCGGAAGTGTATGAAAACAAAGAAATTAAGCCAATCGGGTCATTAAAGCAAACCGGGAAGCGGTTTAAAATGAAAAACGGCGCAGACATTTATCTTGCACTCCTGTAGAATTAAGCTCACAGGCAGGAAAATACGGCAAGCCGCCAAATGCGGCGTCAGCTTGACGGAAAACCGACCGCAGGGAGGTTTTTCGCCAAGTTGATGTTTGCGCTGTTTTTATACTAATAAAGGAAATATATAAATGGAAAATAGAATAATCAGTGTACTGATCGGTTTGGTGGGCGCTTGCAGAAATAATCCCAAAACCGAAAATACGGATAGTCTTTTGATAAAAGCATTGGCATTTGCCGACTCAAGCTTAAACCTTGACAACTCCGCAATTGAAAAATTGATAGATGAGATCCGTGCCGAAAAAAACAGGATAGCCCCTAACTGCGCATATTGCGCTTCTCCCTGCGGCAACACGTCCGACTATGATATGAGCCGCCTTTACGAATCCGAAAATGAGACCGGTCAGCTGAAAATAAAAATACTTTGCGAGCTTAACGAAATAGCCGCATCGATCCTACAGAGAACCTTAGAGCTTGAAGAAGCGGAGACGGAGCTTTTGTACAGAGGCCTTTCTTATGTAAGCTATGACATGGAAGCGGAACGTCTTAATGTTTTTTTAAATGAATTACAAAGAATAAAGGAGAGTAAGAATGATAAGAAGGATCATAAAAATTGACGAAGAAAAATGCAGCGGCTGCGGTATCTGCGCCGAGGCATGTCATGAGGGCGCAATTGAAATAATTAACGGGAAGGCTAAGCTTACAAAGGAAAATTACTGCGATGGACTTGGGGATTGCTTGCCTTCCTGCCCTGCAAACGCCATATCCTTTGAAGAACGGGAAGCGCCCGCTTATGATGAAGCTGCCGTAGCTGCTGATAAACAGCGCAAAACAGAGGGAAAAGGCGCTTCGCCTTTTATGTGCCCGGGTATGATACCGCAGCAGATAAACGGGTTTGATGCGGTTAAGCCTGCTGCAAGCTCGCAGCTTGCCCAATGGCCGTGCCAAATCAAGCTTGCCCCGATTTCAGCTCCTTATTTTAACGGTGTGTCTTTGCTTATAGCCGCTGATTGTACAGCCTATGCATATTCAAATATACATGAGGATTTTATGAAGGGAAGGGTCACGCTTATCGGCTGTCCAAAGTTGGATTCGGTGGATTACAGTGAAAAATTGACTGAGATTATAAGGCAAAATGATATTCGCAGCGTGACTGTT
Source organism: Bacillota bacterium (assembly GCA_023666805.1). GTDB lineage: Bacteria > Bacillota > Clostridia > Oscillospirales > Ruminococcaceae > Ruminiclostridium_E. Next base: position 21,512 of record JAMPBF010000015.1, on the reverse strand, counting down.
TTGCGCATGGAGGTTCCTTGCTGCGGAGGTATTGAAATGGCAGTAAAAAAGGCGTTGCAAAACAGCGGTAAAGATATTTCGTGCCAGGTCGTGATCTTGTCTGTAAAAGGTGAGATTCTTTAATTGGATTTGGATAGAAATTGCAGTTAATATTATTTAATTGGTTTAATTAGTGCACCCAGCCGTAAAATTACGGCAAACGGCAACTGAAACAAAAATTCACACCCTATTTACAATATTGCTTGTAATGGGTGTGAATTAGTTATTTTCAGTTTAATTTTATAATGACAGCTCAAAAATTACTGCAACTTGTTGGTTTTTACGATTTCGTCCATTTTACCTGCGTTTTCGGATACTTCATGCGCTATTTCGCTGCTTTCCTCAGCAGTTTCAAGCGTGCGTGCAACAACGTCTGAGATAGTCTCCATTTGACTGCGCACATGTTCGATAGATGCTGCTTGACGTTCGGATAGCTCTGCCATCTTCTTTGCATGACGTGCGCTTTCTTCTGCTGACTCCATTACTCCGCTCATTTTTTCCGCCGCCCTGTTTGCAAGCTCGCAGCCTCTGTCAACGGAATTTATAGACGCTTGAATAAGTGCGGAAGTGCCCTTAACCGTTTCGGCACTCTTGGTAGCAAGATTTCTTACCTCGCCTGCTACTACGGCAAATCCCTTTCCCGCTTCGCCCGCACGTGCAGCCTCTACCGCCGCATTAAGCGCAAGAATGTTGGTTTGGAAGGCAATATCCTCTATTGTTTTTATGATTGTTTCTATTTTTTTGGACGATTCGGTGATCTCCGACATAGCGGCGATCATGTTTTGCATTTCCGCATTGCTCGTGTTAACGAGCTCAGTGCTTTTAAGCGCTACTTCAGCCGCCTCTTCACTCTCCGAACGGCTGTTTTCCGTTTCCTTGGCTATCTCGTCTATACTGCTTGAAACATTTTGTATACTTTGTTTTTGTTCAGAGGCGGCATCGTTGATTTTATCGGAAACCTGGAGCATTTTTTCAGAGGAACTGTTTACCGCTTCGGAAATGAGTGCGATTTGTTCCACAACACTGTGCTGTTGATTTATTAGCTTTTCGCTTTCTTCAACCTGTTCGTGCACCTTTACCACAAGCTGGTCAGCTTCGCTTTTGCTTTTCTCCGCTTCCCCGATGTAGCGAATGCTGCATTTTATGAGATAAAACACCAACGCTGCGCCGACGTTTATTCCCACAATTCCTTTAAGCAAAAATTCCAATTCCGCACTGCCATAAAAGAAGTCCCTTAGAATAAGACCAAGAACGGCTGCTGCGTCCATAATTACCCAATGTATGATTATGTTCTGCTTGCTGTAATAAACTGCCGCAATTGTCAATGAAGCCAACATAAGAGGGAACATTCCGTGCATTTCATGCTTGACGGCGGACATTATGATTATAATTAAAATTTGTACCTGTGACATGACGGTGCCGCGAAGTATGATAGAGGTGCTGTTTTTGAGAAGCACCATCAGTCCGCCTACAGCGGCTCCCAATACGGCTATGATTATTCCTAAGGTGACCGTTCCGGAAATGACGTTGATCAGTCCGAACGCAATGCATACGCCAACCACGACGCTGATATGTATTTTTACTGTAGTTTCGGTAGCACGGCTGCTTGATAATTTTTTTTCATTTTCTGCCATAAAAATATACCTTTGCTTTCATTTTTTGTACATATCTTTCGTGATTGGATAATTCTATGTTCATAGACCTGCTGATGAAAAATTAGTACTTTAATTAATTATAACTTTTTATTGATGATTTGTCAATGTTTTTTTGGATTTGTATGCTTGAATATTTGTTGATGAAAAAAATTTTGACTAATTTTACAATAAAACTCTCTTTCAACATGTCATATCTTTTATGCAAACATGTATTGATTTTTTTGGTTATGTCATTTATAATATATAATATAAGTATATTGACTAACCCGATTTTCAAAACAGGAAAGGACAATGCGCATATATGGCAACGACAATTTTAAATATACTGGAAACAGCGGCGATAGTGGCTTGCGGTTTTCTGATAAAGGAGTACGTGTTCTTAGAATCGAATTTGGAACCGAAAAAACAGCGGTTTTTTTACATCGCTTGTCTTGTTCTTGCGGGGATAGCTTTGCTAACGCTTGGAAAGGACGCTGCGGAGGTGGTCGTGCTGGCAATGATCGGGCTGAACATTTGTTTGGCACGCAAGGAGCATAAGCTGAGAGGATTGCTGATGATGATTCCGCTGCCGGGAATTATAAACGGACTTATCGTTCCGCTTCTTGTGCCGCCCTACCTGTTGGGACTGACGGATAAAGCGGAGCAGATCTATCAGTTTGTTCTTTACGGGGTTTTGGCGGGAATACTGGTGCTCTTTTACTTTAAAGGGAAAAAATGGCGCAGTTGGTTTCATGAGAATATGCAAAACCGCAGCTTAAGGCGGTCGGAGCTTTCTCTGCTTTGGGCGGTGGGACTTATCATGTTGATTTTCTCGAGTCAAATTGCAGAGCAAATCAATTTGGATAACGCATTCAACAGAGAACTGGCATCCTTTGTGGGCATATCCGCTATTTCCTCCTTTGTAATGACATTGACCGTAATCGTGTTGATAATGCAGGGAAATAAGCGTTCCTTTTACTATGAACGGGTATCTCATATGCAGTCGGGAATGATAGCGTTTATGGCGGAGGTAGTTGAAAGCCGCGACGACAATACGGGCGGTCACATAAGGCGCACGGCAGAATATGTTAAGAGCATAGCGGGTGAACTGAAACGCAGCGGCGAATACGCTGATATTCTGAAAGAGGAGTATATCAACGATATAGTAGTAGCCGCCCCACTCCACGATATAGGCAAGATACATATCCCTGATGCGATTTTGAACAAGGCGGGCAGATTGACCGACGAGGAATTTGCAATAATGAAAACCCACACTACTGCCGGAGAAGCGCTTTTAATAAACGCAAAAAAAGAGCTCGGCGAATCCGATTATCTGAACACGGCAATAGAAATGGCTGCATATCATCACGAATGGTGGAACGGCAAGGGTTATCCCTACGGAATAAGCGGAGAGGAAATTCCGTTGTGCGCAAGAATAATGGCGGTAGCGGATGTTTACGACGCTTTGGTGTCCAAACGCTGTTATAAGAGCGCAATGCCGATCGAAAAAGCCTGCGCAATTATTCGAGAGGAATCGGGCACTCACTTTGACCCGAAGGTAGTTGAAGCGTTCTTTGCCTCCGAAATCACAAAATAGCTTGATCACAAACACATCTAATTACGGCAAAAATTAAATGGCAAATCTTTTTGATAATTTATGGAGGAGCGCATGCTGTATCACGGAACAACAGTCGGCGGATTAAGCGTTATCAAAGCAAACACAAGATCCCATGCATTGGGAAAGCCGGTTGCTTATTTCACCGAAGACCGTTGTTATGCTCTGGCTTGCTGTCGCAGCAGGAACGAAAACTTTGTCACAATGGGACTATGCAAAGACGGCAAACAGCATTATTACGAGAGATTTCCCGATCAATTGAAGATAATTTATGGCGGCAAATGCGGCTATATTTACTTTATCACAAGGTCAAACGATCTGATAAACACCAAAGGACATACTTGGGAGAGTGAGGCAGACGTGCAGATCTGCGGGTATGAGACGATAGACGACGTCTATGCTGAGATATTGAAGGAAGAACAAGCGGGCAATATAATCATTCACAAATATTTGGAAATTGATCCGAAGGAACAAAAACAGCATGCAAACTATATAAAAGAACACATAGACGATCAAGGCAGGGAAATGAAACGGTTTTATCTAACTCACTTTTCGTCATTGTGGGATTAAACAAAATCGCTCAACTGCGTATGTTCCGTAATTTTTGACCTGATTTTGTCCAGATATGTGATTTTCCCCAGCTTCTGTCAAAAATTTTGAACTATCGAAACACCCCGCATAATGCGAAAAATCAAGCCCAATAACTCCTCTCGGAAAGGAAAAATCCAATGATAAAGATACTATTCGTCTGCCACGGCAATATCTGCCGCAGTCCAATGGCAGAATACTTAATGAGATACATGCTTAAGCAGAAAGACATCAACTATGTAATAACAGCCTCTGCCGCCACCTCCGCCGAGGAGATCGGAAATCATGTTCACCGAGGTACGGCAGCGATTTTACGCAGCTTAGGCATCGATCCTTCCGATAAGACGTCAAGACAAATGACAAAAAGAGATTACAAGGAATATGACCTGTTGATAGGAATGGACACCGCTAACATTTTAAATATGACAAAGATTGTTGGAGCCGATACCGAAAACAAAATATTCCGATTGTTGGATTTTACGGATGAAAAGGGAGATATTTCAGATCCTTGGTATACGGGAGATTTCCAACAAACGTATTTTGACGTGGAAAGAGGCTGTAAGGGCTTGATCGAGAACATTATAAACGGCAAAATAGCAAAATAAACGTGCACAAGGTATCTGCAATATGAACAGATGCCTTGTTTTTTTGCAATATTTTCTCTAAAATGCAGATATTTCGCTTATAAACTGAAACTAATAACGCTTAAAAGTTGACTTTATAATAGGAATATGTTATAATATCTATAATTATGGTATTATTTTTGATTTTTTTGCTCTGTTATTTGGAGATATTATATGAAGAAGAAAATTATTGCCATCGTGCTGACAGCTTCTGCTTTGCTATGCGGCTGCAGCAGCGGAGGTACAGATGTTGTGATAAATGCGGACGGATATGACGGTATCGTATTAAATACGGAAGCGACGGTTGTCGCACCGCTGGCGATTCCCGAAGAAATAACCGCAGCAACGGCGGCTGCAGAATCCACAACAGGTGAGGAAACCTCTGCGGAAACCGTTACCGAAGAGCTTACCTCTGTGACGAAGCCTTATATAACCTCTACCGCCGCTACCACGCCTAAAACCACAGCTGCGGAGATTACTACGGTCGATACCGCCACCGAGGCAACGACAACCGAGATCACAACAACCGAAACAACTACCGCCGAAACCACCACCGAGGCTACAACGCCCGAGGAAACAACCGTTTCGGAAACCGCTTCCGATACGTCCTCGGATCCCAATCCTGATCTTACCCCAATAATGGGCAACAGTGTGGCAACGGTTGAGCAAATGACCGCTTACATAAAAAAAGTCAATCCAAATGTAGATCAATCTGTTATAGATATGATTCCGTATTATTTATCCGAAGGTGCTGCGGAAGGAGTAAGGGGAGACATTGCCTTTGCTCAGTCCTGCATTGAAACCGCCAATTTTAGATTTGACAAAGCAGGAACAGGCTCGGCTGTCACCATCGACCAAAATAATTTCTGCGGAATGGGTGTAACGCAGCTGGGAATAAAAGGCGAATCCTTCGATACCCCTCAGTTAGGCATAAGAGCGCAAATTCAGCATTTGAAGGCCTACGGTTCTACCGAAGCTCTAAACGGAGAAGCTATAGACCCCCGCTTTAGGTATGTTGTAAGAGGCTGCGCCCAATACGTCGAATGGCTCGGAATACAGGAAAACCCAAATGGAAAAGGTTGGGCGGGCGGTAAAAACTACGGTCCGATCATAATGGGTGTTTTGGATAAAATTCTTGAAATGTGATGCTCTCGGAAAGGAGAATAAAATAAAATGAAGATAAAAAAATGGCTCTCCGCTTTTTTGGCTGCCATGTTAATGCTTTCAAATGCGGCGGTATCCGCCGAGGTAAGCGAAACGCCGCCTGCGGCTTCCGCAGAGGACAGCGACAACGTTACGGAAGCACCTGACGTGGTTCCGAATTTTACAATGCCTAATAATATTAGGGCTACTATTATTACGCCTACCGTTGATTTTTTAAAGGAAGAAAGAATGACCGCATTCGATGTGGAAAACGAGCTTGACAGCTTGTTTGCCAAGCTTTCCGAAATAGGTCTTAACGCAGTATATATCAATACTACCTACGAAAATGTTCCGTATTTCAGCACGGACATGAACGATACGAGCGAAACCGATTACATCGCCATTGCAGTGGAAAAGGCTTACGAGCATGATTTTCGTGTCTATATGATACTTGATTTGGACTATATTCTTTCCCAAAATCAAGACGGTGCGGACGCTTTGGATAATCTTATTTCCAACTCGCACAGATTTGTCCTTAAATACAGATGTGACGGAATAGTTATAGACAATTATTATTCCGCCAAGGATTCATACAGCTATGCGGGATATATGTTAAAGGGCTCGGGAATAGGATATGACAACTGGCTTTATGATTCCAACGAGCTGTACTTTTCTGCGGTAAGCGAGGTAGTTCATATAACCGACAACAGCGTTCCCGTGGGAATAATGATCCGCGACATGTGGGCAAATGCCGATACCAATCAAGAGGGAAGTGAAACCAATGATGAGGTACAGGCGTTTTATGACGGTTACGCCGACACTAAAAAATTCCTCACGGCAGGATATGCGGATTTTTGCGTGGTAAATGCTTACGGTTCTTTGACCAGCTCCACACTTCCTTTTGAAAAGGTCACAGGCTGGTGGAGCGATTTGTCTCGGGAAACGGGCGCTACCATGTACATTGTGCATTTTAACGAGCGTCAGGGAGGAGACGGAGAAGGCTGGGGCGGCGTAGACCAAATATTGCAGCAGCTTACTAAATCCAAGGATCTGTCCGCATTTGGCGGAAGTATTTTTCACTCCTGCGACAATCTGCTTACAAATACGTCTCTCACCACCAATATTACCAAGTTTTACGGGGATCAGATTAATTTGGCTTCTCTGTTTGAGGAGCTTGAAATGACCTCGCCCAAAAAGCTTAATTTTGTTACAGAAGAGCCCTATGTGGATTTCATGGGCACCTTTGACGAAAATTTCGACGTATTTTTTAACGGAAAGAAAATCGTATTAAATGAAGCGGGCAACTTCTACTTTGAAGAGCCCTTGGATATAGGAAAAAATACCTTTACCATTGAGCATAAGGGGAAGGTTTATACCTATAAGATAGAAAGAAAGATCACCACCTTAAAATCGCTTGACGATTCCATTGCCGACGGAAAAGCTCTTAGCGTTGAAGGTGAAACCAAGCTTGAGATCGCTTGTCTTGCTTATAAGGGTGCAACCGTTACAGCTACCTTGAACGGAAAGACCATAACGCTTAAGGAAAGCGAAGGTCAGCAGGATTCTGATATTAACAGCTCATATACGATATTTAAAGGCACTTATACCGCTCCCGAGGGAATAATTTCCAAGGAGCAGGAATTGGGTACCATTAAAGTCACGGCTTCCTATGCGGGCTATACTCAGTCCTTATTCGGAGCGTCCGTTAAGGTTTTGGCTCTTCCCGAGCCGCCCAAGGACATCAACGCCACTTTAGGGGATCAAAACTCCGCCGGATCGGGCGAGGTGGTAGGTACGATGGACGCCGTTCACACCGAGTCGGAAAGCGTGCAATATGTAAGGGTGAGCAACGATTATACTACTGTCTATGACGGTTCAACGGCCGGTTCTATTCCCACGCCGAATTATGCACAGCTTCCCAAGGGCACATTGGACTATCTTTACACATCCTCCGGCGACTATTATATCACCGAAACCGGAAAGCGCTTTATGAAGGTCGATGTGACCACCTTCAGCGATACGGGTCTGGGCAAAAATGCGCTGATAGTCAAAAATTCCGGAACGAATAACGGTTCGTCTTACTTTACAATAGGACTTGATTACAAAACAGGATACAACATTGACTTTGCGGGACTCAGCTATTATTCGGGCGGAGACGGAAACTTTAACCTTAACAGCTTTAACGCAACGCATGTCTATATTACATTCGATAATGTAACATCCGTTACAAAGCTTCCCAGCTTTGAAAACAACTATGTGTTCAGTTCAGGCAAATGGGATCAGGTAACGGTGAAGGGAATACCTAAATTCCGTATGGTGCTTACCTTAAGGCAACCCGGAGTATACGCCGGCTGCGGAGCTTCCTACAATGCCGACGGCGATTTGGTGCTGTCTTTCGGTATTACGACAAATACGGTTTCGGGAATGACAATAGTGATCGATCCGGGTCACGGATATTGCGATCATGAGGATTCTTACGGCAGAGGCAAGGGTGATTTCTATTACGATTGCGGCGCTGTTGGCTTTATCCGCGAATACGACGCCAATTTAGCCGTTTCCAAGGAGCTTGAGAGTCAGCTCAGAGCTCTTGGAGCAAACGTGATCAGACTTAAAACCGAGTCCGAATATCTGAATACAAGAAATCGACCGAATATAGGCAGAAATTACGGCTGCGATATGTATATATCCATTCATTCAAACAAAATTGCGGGTAATCCGAGCGTGAGAGGTACGGAGGTGTATTATTATACGCCCTACAGCCAGCCTTTGGCGTCTGCGATTTCCGCCGAGGTTTCAGGCTATTTTACAAATAATGTGTATTCGGACAAAGCGAATAAAAACAGAGGAGCCAAATACAGCTACTATAAGGTTACCTTGCAGCATGATTTTCCGTCTGTTCTTGTAGAAATGGGATTTGTGTCCAACGAGGAGGACGCTTATGCTCTCAATAATCCCTCTCATCAAAAGAATATTGCGGCAAGCATTGTTAGAGGTATTCAGAGTTATATCAGAAAGAGCAGTATAAGCTATAGCTCCAACGGCTCCGATACGGTTTCCACATTCCCCGAGCAGGATCCCGAGGATTACACAACCACTACTACCGAGGATTATACCACTACTACCACCACCGAGGCTACAACGACCGTTGTCACTTCTGAGTCTGCCGCAACCGTTACGGAGGTTGAAACCGAAGCGCCCGTCTCATCTGAAGCTTCTGAATCGACCGACGCCGCTGAAACCCCTGCTCAGGAAGGTTTTGAGCCGGAGGAACAATATATTGGCAGTGGGGCTTCAGAATAAGGAGCTCGACGAATTGTCGATTATGACATTTTTCCTTAAATTTATAAAGCTTTCATTTATAGGAAAAACATAAAAAATACTTGCATTTGAATTATGGTTTTGGTATAATATTAATGAAGGCTTTAAATTTTATACTGCCGAAAATAATGTGTCGGGAAGAATATATAATGCCCGAAAAGAAAGGACTGATACTTTACATGTCAGCAAGCATCGTGGTAGGAACTCAGTGGGGCGACGAAGGCAAGGGCAAGATTATAGATATAATTGCTTCCCGAGCAGATGTAGTTGTTAGATCTCAAGGGGGAAACAATGCAGGACACACTGTGGTAAACAACGGTCAAACCTACAAGCTTCATCTTATTCCCTCGGGAATACTCTACAAGAACACCCTTTGTCTTATCGGCGCAGGCGTAGTGCTTGATCCGAAGGATTTCACGTGTGAATTAAATGAACTGAGCGCCAGAGGCGTTTCCTTTGAAAATTTAAGGATAGATCCCAGAGCGCATGTAACCATGCCATGGCATATAGCTTTGGACGGACTTTCGGAAAAATTCAGAGGCAATGCTGATATTGGAACCACCAAACGCGGAATCGGTCCTGCTTATATGGATAAATATGAACGCTGCGGCATTAGAGTTTATGATCTGGTTCATCCCGAGATATTTGCCGAAAAGGCACGGTCTACAGGTAAGCTTAAAAACAAAATTATTACAGAGGTATACGGCGGCGAGCCTATTGACATTGAGGCGGTTATAAAAGAGTATACCGAATACGGAAAACAGATCTCAAAATTTGTAGACGATGTATCGGTGATTGTTTATAATGCTTATAATGAAGGCAAAACGATTATGTTTGAAGGCGCACAGGCTACGCTTTTGGATATCGACTTCGGTACTTATCCTTATGTAACGAGCTCTCACCCTCTTTCGGCAGGCGTTTGCGTCGGAACCGGCGTGGGTCCTATGATGATTTCGGATATTATAGGCGTAGCTAAGGCATATACCACAAGAGTAGGTAAAGGGCCTTTCCCCACAGAGCTTGATGATGAAACAGGCGATACCATTCGCAATAAAGGCGGTGAATTTGGCACAACGACAGGACGTCCGAGAAGAACCGGTTGGTTTGACGCAGTGATCGTACGTCATTCCGTTAGGGTAAACGGCCTTTCCAAGCTGGCAATAAACAAGCTTGATACATTAAGCGGATTAGGCGATTTAAAGGTTTGCGTAGCTTATGAAAGACCCGACGGCTCTGTTATCAGGGACTTCCCGCCAACATTGGAGGAGCTTAAGGATTGCAAGCCCGTATATGAAACCTTAAAGGGCTTTGACGATGATATTTCCGGCTGCGGCTCCTTTGACGAGCTTCCCGAAGCATGCAAGTCCTATATTGAAAGATTGGAACAGCTGTGCGGCTGTAAGATTGCAATGATAGGCAACGGCCCTGACCGTACTCAAATATTAGAAAGATGATTTAATGAATATTCTTTTTGTCGGAGATATTGTGGGACAAACCTCCTGCCGTGATTTTATTTCAATGCTGCCGTCCTTAAAGCATCGCCACAATATTGATGTAACAATTGTAAACGGTGAAAATTCCGCCGACGGAAACGGAATCACTCCTTTTTCATCGGAGCTGCTGCTTGGCGGCGGAGTTGACGCCATAACAACAGGCAATCATTGTTATAAACGTCCGGAAATGAGTTCCTTATTTGATGAAAGCGAGGTTATCATTCGTCCTGCGAATTTTGGCGGCGGCTGCCCGGGAAAGGGATATTGTATTCTTGATTTCGGCGGCTACTCATTGGCTGTGATTAATTTGATCGGAGTAAATTATATGCAGCCGGTCGATAACCCGTTTTTATGCGCAGACAATATTTTAAAAGAAATAGAAACAAAAAATATAATAGTGGATTTTCACGCTGAAACAACTTCCGAAAAAAAGGCTATGGGTTATTACCTTGCGGGAAGAGTATCTGCGGTTTTGGGAACACATACGCACGTTCAGACCGCTGATGAGTCTATTCTCGAAAATCACACGGGGTATATAACCGATGTGGGAATGACAGGCGTTCAGGAATCTGTACTGGGAGTTGAGAAGGACGTGATTATATCTCGGCTTACAACATACTATCCACAAAGACACATTTATGCGAAAGGTACGACCACTTTAAATGCTGTGTTATTGAATATCGATAACAAATCAGGAGAATGTCACAGCATAGTACGTATTTGTGAACAGGGGGCAACGGCTCTCTAAAATAAATGAAAGGAATGGTGTAAGTATGGATCCCGTAAAAGTTTCGGCAAGATCAGTGCCAAAAGCAGTGGCAGGAGCGATTGCGGCCATTATTCGTGAGGGCAGCAGTGTAGAAGTACAGGCAGTAGGTGCTGGCGCAGTAAACCAGGCAGTTAAGGCTATTGCTATCGCTTGCGTTTACATGAAGGAAGAAAACACAGAAATAATTTCAATTCCTTCATTTGCGGGAATTGACATTAACGGTGAGGAAAGAACAGCTATTTGCTTCACCGTTGAAAAAAGGTAAGGTAAATGGTTGTTGAAATTCCCGTTTACCATTCGATGAGGGCAGTGAATATAGTAGTCGGTTATTCGCTGCCCCTCTCATTGAATCATAATTGCAATACTTGCCGCAAATGCGGTGTTAATTGATAAAAAATGTTTCGGAGAGGTTTTTAAATGAAGAAAAAGATATTGACGTGTTTGGCTTCCATTTTGCTTGTGGCAATCAGTCTTTGTGTATCTCTGGCTGCTTTTGACGGAAATGATTACGGCGGAGGCGATTTCGGAGGCGGCGACTGGGGCGGCGGAGACTGGGGAGGCGGAGACAGTTATTACGACAGCGACTGGGGCAGCTCTTCCTCTTCGGGCGGCGGTTTTGGCATTATCGGTTCTATACCGGTAATAGTGATAGTTATTGTTATTATAATTATTGCAAACAGTAAAAAGAACAGCGGCAGCACGGCTCAGCCTACTGTTCGTCCGGGTCAAGGATCTCAGGGTGCGAATGTTATTTTGCCCAACCGAAATGATCAGATCCAATCCATTATACGTAAGAAGGATCCTAATTTTACGGCTGATGATTTTGTAACCTTCGCCAAGCAGGTTTACATAGATATAGAAATGGCATGGTGCAACCGAGATTTAACTCCTGTAAGACCTGTTATGCATCAGAATCTGTACAATACCACAATGCGACAGATCGAAGATAAGATCAAACAAGGGATAGTTTACCATTATGAAAGTATTGCTATCAATACGGCTTATCTTACAAGCTTTGTCAGGGATAAGGACTTTGAATACCTTACCGTATATTTGAACGCCCGAATGATCGACTATCAGGTAGATGAAAAAACAGGTAATATTTTAAGAGGCGATAAGACCACTCGTTGGGATATGCGCTATAAAATGAAGTTTGTCAGAAGTACAAATGCAACCACCAAGGACGTTGAAGAAACTCACGGTTATAACTGTCCCAACTGCGGCGCTCCGCTTGAGATCACCTCTTCCGGCACATGTCCTTACTGCAATTCGGTAGTTACTACCGGCGATTATTCTTGGGTTCTTACCGATTTTACCACTGTACGCAATGATACTGTTGATGACGGAGTGAGGGTTCCGCCGGAGGATTTGCAGTAAATGAACGGATTCATAACTTTTTTGATTGTAGCAGGTTCTATTGTTTTCGGTTTTTTGATCATATTTCTTATTATCAGGCATTGTCTTAATCGTGCCACCAAAAAATACTTGGGAAAGGGAATCGGAGAAACGGTAAAAATGCTTTCCGACGGAGTGGCAAATGAATGTACTCTGCCTTATCCCGTTCCTAAGATGACGCCTCTTTATAAGCCGAAAATAGAACGCGACTATCCCGAAATGGGCTTTGACCGAATGGAAAGTATGGCAAAAAACGGAATCGTTCACATTCTGAACGCAATTGAGAACGGGAAAGCCGAAGGAATTGCTCACAGCTCCATACGGCTTCAGGATCAAGTAAGGGGAATAGTTGACAACCATGCGCTAAAAGAAGAAAGCGTACATTATGCAAACATAAAAATTCATGCAGCGGGCGTGGATAATTACATTGCAAATCCTGAATCGGCGTCGGTAATTTTTCAGGTTTCCCTGCAAAGTAACTATTATTGTGAAAAAAACAATAAAATTATCGCAGGAGCAAAGGACAAACCGACACAAAATCTTTTTTCCGTAACTCTTGCTCATAATCAGGATTTATCCGCAACGGACATATCGTCGTTTATAGAAGCGAACTGTCCAAACTGCGGCGCTCCTATCCCGAACGGAACAAGAAATTGTCCTTATTGCGGTACAAGAGTAGTTGCGGTTGTAGACAAATTATGGCAAATCGACAGCTTTAAGCTGTTGAAATGATACCTGCAAAACAGGAAATAATTCAATTTAGCGAAAGGAATAGGTATTTTAAATGGGACTTATTAAAGCAGCAATAGGCGCACTTGGAGGAACATTGGGCGATACTTGGAAGGAAGCCATACATTGTGAGGCCATGAGCAACACCGTTATTTTGCGCAGAGGCTCCAAAATGAATCAGGGCTCTTCAAGAACAAGCAATGTTAAGGGTACGGAAAATGTAATCAGCAACGGCAGCGTTATTATGGTAGAGGAAAATACTTGTATGCTTACTCTCGATAACGGCAGAATTACAAATATCGTTACCGAACCCGGAAGCTACACCTTTGACAATTCTTCCGCTCCCTCAATTTTTGCGGGACAGATTAAGGATTCCGCCAAGGATCTTTTACAGCGTTTCACTTACGGCGGCACTCCCGGATATGAGCAGCGTGTTGTATACATTAATCTGCAAAAGCTTCCCGGAATCCGATTCGGTACAAGCACACCTGTTCCTTATTTTGATCCCAAATACAATACATCTATCGACTTGCGTTTTTACGGCACCTTTGAAATCCAAATCCCCGATGCGGAAGCGGCAGTAAAGTTTTATCAAGAGGTTGCAAGCAAGGGCGTCGGTTCGGGAGATATGACTGTTGCTTCGATCTTTAACAGCGAGCAATATAAACAGGAATTTATTCAGGCTATGACCGAGGCTTTGGGTTATCTTTCCAACGACGGCGTATTTTACAGCCAAATTTCGACCAAGCTCGGTCAGCTTACAAAGAGTGCGCAGGATGCTACTAAGGATACTTGGCAGCAGAGAGGCTTCTTTATTACCAATATCGGCATGGGCGCTCCCACAATTACCGATGAGAGCAAGAAGCTGCTTGGCGACAGACTTAAGGCTGATACCATGCTTGACCCCAATGTTCAGAAGGCTATGATGGCAGGAAGCGTTGCACGCGGCATAGAAGCGGCAGGCTCAAATGAAGGCGGCGCCATGATGGGCTTTATGGGAATGAATATGGCTCAAATGGCAGGCGGCAACATTATGGGACAAATGGATGCCACCGCTCAGCAGTATAATCAACAGCAAGCACAGGCACAGGCTCAGGCAAATGCTTGGAAGTGCTCATGCGGCACAACCAATACAGGTGCATTCTGCTCTGCTTGCGGTAATAAAAAGCCTGAGCCTTGGATTTGCTCATGCGGTACACAGAATACGGGAAAATTCTGTGCCAACTGCGGCTCATCAAAGGAAGGTTCAGCACCCGCTGCTCCCAAAGCGCCCGCTGAGTGGACCTGCTCCTGCGGCAAGACCAACACCGGTAAATTCTGTGCCGAGTGCGGTTCACCCAAGCCTGCGGCTCCTAAGAAATACAAATGCGACAAGTGCGGCTGGGAACCTGCCGATCCCTCCAATCCCCCCAAATTCTGTCCTGAATGCGGCGACCCCTTCAATGATGATGATTTGGTTTGATGCCGTAAATTATAAGACATATTGATCAATAAACCGTTCTTGGTATGTCGTTTTAATATGACGAAGCCGAGGACGGTTTAATTTTCTGTTAAAATGAGGTTGTACAAATGGATTATAAATTATTAAACAAAGATGATATTCCAAAAGTGAAACCGTTAATTGAAGCACTTGGTGCTTATCACAATAAAATTCCCCAAAAAACTCCTGTTAAATATCCGTTAGTGCCTGTCAGTGAAGGGATTGCATTTATGATCAGCTGTCAAGAAAATAATACCGGTAAAGTAATGGGACTGTATGATGATGATCGTATTGTAGGCTTTGCTGCGATTCATTTTGAAAATGGAAAGGGCTTGCTTGATTATTTGTTTGTGTATGATGAATACCGCAGGAACGGATACGGCGGAAAGCTTATGAACTGGGCATTGGACGAATTTAAAGCCGCAGATGCGGAGTACGCTGAGCTTAAGGTAGTATATGGAAATAATACAAAGGGATTGTATGAAAAATTTGGGTTTAATACCAGGTGTGAAATAATGGCATTAAAATTAAAATAGCAATAATACCAATAATCATAATGAAAAATATTTGAAATTTTAAGCGGTCGATTTTTAATTTGATCGCTTATTTTCTTCGCTTATTTTCTTTTAACAAAAGGGTTTACAAATGGAAAAATTTGAGGTATAATATTATTTGTATGTATGCACAATTAGACTTAGGAGAAAAAACATGTAAAACGTATAATCCAAAAGGCAGAAATTGTAAAATAAAATTAAGTATTATATCAGAAAGGGATATTGTTATGTTAGAATATGATGAAATAAGACTCGCAACAGAAGCCTTAGAGCCTCAGCTCGCTGAGCTTGAAAAGGCAATGAATATGGATCTGCTTATTAAGGAAGCGGAGGAATTAGAGGCGAAATCCACCGAGCAGGGATTTTGGGACGATGCCGAAAATTCTCAGAAGATTATGCAAAAAATCGGCAGCTTAAAGAACAAAATAGGCAGCTTTAAAAAGCTTAAGGAAAACTACGAGGATGTTGTAACCATGATCGAGCTTGCCGATGAGGAGGAGGACGTTTCCATGCTCCCTGAAATTAAAGAGCAGGCGGCGGCTTTCAAATCCGATTTGGAGGAGATGAAGCTTGTGACCTTGCTTTCGGGAGAATATGACAGTAAAAATGCTATTCTTACTTTTCATGCCGGTGCAGGCGGCACTGAGGCACAGGACTGGGTCGAAATGCTTTACAGAATGTATAACAGGTGGGCGGAGCGCCACAACTTTAAGGTAGAGCTGTTGGACTATCTTGACGGTGAAGAGGCGGGAATTAAAAGCGCATCGCTTCTTATTAAGGGTGAAAACAGCTACGGATTTTTAAAGTCGGAAAACGGCGTTCACCGTCTTATACGCGTAAGCCCCTTTGACAGCTCGGGAAGGCGTCATACCAGCTTTGCCAGCCTTGAGGTTATGCCTGAAATAGACGATGATACCAATGTTGATATTCGTCCCGAGGATATTGAAATGGAGGTATACCGCTCCAGTGGTGCAGGAGGACAAAAGGTCAATAAGACCAGCTCTGCGGTACGCCTTATCCATAAGCCTACGGGAATTGTCTGCGCTTGCCAAACCCAAAGAAGCCAGATTCAAAACAGAGAGTATGCAATGCGTATGCTGAAATCAAAGCTTATTGAGATAAAAGAGCGTGAGCACTTGGAAAAGGTCAGTGATATTAAGGGCGAGCAGCTTAAAATCGAGTGGGGCAGCCAAATACGTTCATATATTTTTATGCCCTACACCTTGGCAAAGGATCATCGCACAAGCTTTGAAACAGGTAATATTCAGGCGGTAATGGACGGGGATATTGACGGGTTTATCAACGCTTATCTCACTGCCAAGAGCAGAAATGAGCTTTGATTGCCATAAATGATTCTTTGTAACAGCAATGTTCTTTTAGAAAGGAACAGCGATGAAGTATAATCGGATAGTCACCTTAAAAAACGGCATGGAATGTTGTTTAAGAAACGGGACGGAAAAAGACGGAGGGGCTGTGCTTGATAATTTTAATTTGACGCATGGTGAAACCGATTATTTACTTTCCTATCCGAATGAAAACAGCTTTGACGCATTGCAGGAGGCTGTTTTTTTGCAAGAAAAAGCTGAAAGCAAAAACGAGATTCAAATAATTGCTGTGATTGATAATGCCGTTGTTGGAGTTGCCGGAATAAGCGCAGTAGGTAATAAATATAAGATACGTCACCGTGCCGAATTTGGAATTTCTGTGGCTAAAGAATTTTGGGGGCTTGGAATTGGACAAGCCATGACGGCGGCATGTATTGAATGTGCCAAAGCGGCAGGATATAAGCAGCTGGAGCTTGAAGTTGTTGCTGAAAATTCAATTGCAATATCTTTGTATAAGAAGAATGGCTTTGTTGAATATGGCAGAAACCCTAAAGGCTTTTGTTCGCAAATATCGGGATTTCAAGAGCTTATTTACATGAGGTTGGAATTATGATAAACGGCTTCGGCTTATGTAATTGTATTGAATATCGAGTGATCCGTCAGAGATCGGCTGAGAGGAAATATATATGGATAACATTTGGAAAGAAATGCTTGAAGCCGCAAAATCGGTACAAAACGAGAGAAAAATATCGGGTTATATCGACGCAGGCGGCGTGGCAGCGGCTGTTTTGTCCCAAAGCGGAAAAATATACACCGGAGTATGTATAGACACCTGCTCCACTCTCGGTATTTGCGCCGAAAGAAACGCAATATTCAATATGATAACAAACGGCGAAGACAGAATATCGAGAGTTTTATGCATTATGGGGAGCGGTAAAACAGGCGCTCCCTGCGGCGCTTGCCGTGAGCTTATGGTTCAGCTGATGCCAAATGACTATAAAGATATAGAGATAATGCTGGATTATGAAAAGGAGCGGGTAATTACTCTCGGTGAGCTTACCCCCGAATGGTGGATATAGCAAAGAAATTTTAAGAGGAAGCCTAATGCAAATAACAATAATACACGGACAAAATCATAAAGGGTCTACATATCACTTAGCGCACTCATTAGCTGAAAAGATAGGCGGAGAGATCACGGAATTTTTTCTTCCGAGGGATTTTAACGAGTTTTGTATCGGCTGCACCAATTGCTTTACGGATTCGGAAACCAAATGCCCCCACTATGAAAAGCTGTTTCCGATAACAAAAGCCGCAGACAAAGCTGATGTCATAATATTGGCAAGCCCTGTATATGTAATGCACGCAACAGGTGCCATGAAAGCCTTGCTCGATCATTACGGTTACCGCTTTATGGTACACCGTCCCGAAGAGAAGATGTTTTCAAAACAGGCGGTTTGCATTTCTACCGCTGCCGGAGCAGGCATGAACAGTACAAACAAGGACATGGCGGACAGTACATTTTTTTGGGGCTGTGCAAGGACATACAAATTTGGCGCAGCAGTAAACGAGACGTCTTGGGAAAGGGTCGGAGACAAGAAAAAGCGCAGCTATGACAAAAAGCTTTCCGCTTTGGCTTTGAAAATCAAGAAAAGACAGGGAAAGGTTAAGCCGTCACTAAAAACAAGGGTATTTTTTTCGGTTATGCGCATGATGCAAAAAAACGGTTGGAACGAGGCCGATATGAAATATTGGAAGGAAAAGGGTTGGCTTGATAATAAGCGCCCTTGGAAAAATAGCGGAGGCGCTGTATGACAGCAGAGGAAATGTGGGCTGCATTTGTCCAAGAAAACGGTATTCGGGATAATAAATACGAGGCATGGGCTTACGGAGATGACCCGGATAAGCTGGCGGAGTTAACGATTAATGGCACAAAAACAGCTACCAGTTCTGCTTATTATTGGTACGAGACAGAGGGTGAAGAGCTGCCAAAAGAGGAAGAATACAGCGTTATACTTAATTCAAAAAACGATGCGGTGTGTGTTGTCAAAACATCTAAGGTATATGTAGAACGGTTTAATAAGGTTTCCGAAGAGCACGCTTATAAGGAAGGCGAAGGAGACAGAAGCCTTGAATACTGGAGGAAAATACATAAAGCTTTTTTCACCGAGGAGCTTGCAGAGGCGGGAGAAGCCTTTGACGAGAATATGAAGGTCGTATGTGAAGAATTTGAGGTGGTTTATAAACCATAATTAGATATGGAATTATGATATTATTGGAGCAAAATAGTATGAAAAAAAACGAAACTTACAAAGCTAAGATTACCTCAATTTCCAACGACGGAGCGGGCGTTTGCAGAATTGACGGACAGGTTGTGTTTGTGCCTTATACCGCTGTAGGCGATGTTTGCAATATCAAAATTCTTAAAACCAAGAACAGTTATTCTTACGGAAAGGTCGAGAGCATTATTGAAGCATCGTCCGACCGAATGGATAATGATTGTTCTGTTTTCGGAAAATGCGGAGGCTGTACTCTTCGGCATATCGGTTATGATGCGGAAATTACGTCAAAGTATAACTTTATAAAAGATTCATTTACTCGTATAGGAAAATTGTCTCCGATTTTTTTGCCGATTCTTGAAAACGAAAATATATACAGGTATCGAAATAAGGCGCAATATCCTTTGGGCAGGAATAAGGACGGACAGGCGATCTGTGGGTTTTTTGCTCCCAACAGCCATCGAATTGCTTCGTGTGAGGATTGTCTTTTACAACCCGAAATTTTTTCACAAATTCTTCGGTTTATAATGAATTACATTCGTGAAAATAGGCTGAGCATCTATAACGAAGCCGAGAACAAGGGCGTATTGAGGCATATTTGTATCAGGGAAGGACATTACAGCGGGGAAATTAATGTAACGATAGTGGCAAGACGCAAAATTCCCGAGCTGCAAAAGCTGTCAAAGCAAATAATGGCTAATTTCCCCAATGTTAAGGGAGTAGTTTTAAATCTAAATAAGGAAAATACCAATGTAATTTTGGGGAATGAAGAAATAGTTTTATCCGGAACTAATGAAATTTATGATACAATGTGCGGTAACACCGTATCTTTATCTCCCGGATCCTTTTATCAGGTAAATACCGTAATGGCGGAAAAGCTTTACGGTATTGCAAAAGAGTTTGCGGATCCGAAAGGCAAAATTTTGGCGGATATTTACTGCGGAATAGGCACGATCGGTCTTTCCATGGCAAAGGAGGCAAAAAAAGTTATCGGTGTTGAAGCTTCGGAGAGTGCGATAGAGAATGCCAAGAAAAACGCTGAGTTAAACGGCTTGGACAACACTGATTTTTACTGTGCCGATGCAGGTGAAGCGGCGGGAATTATAAAGAAGGCAGGGATAATCCCCGATGTTATTATCCTTGACCCTGTGCGAAAGGGTTGTGAAAGAAAGGTCTTAGAGGACTTAGCTGAATTTCGGGCAGAAAGAATTGTAATGATAAGCTGCAATCCTGCCACTGCGGCAAGGGACTGCGCTGTACTTGAGGAATTGGGGTACAGCTGCGAGAAGGTGCAGGGGGTAGATTTATTTTCAAGAACGGCGCATGTGGAGTGCGTTGTGTTGATGTCAAGGCAAATAAATTGATAATATAGGTGCATAAGTAAAGATTATTATAATTAAGAGGAGCATTGCAATTGAAAAAATCCAAAAAATTTCAGACTTTAATATATACCGCTGCGCTGTTGGCAGTGCTGTCGATTATAATTTTGATTATTGATGCTTCCGAAGATATTGACATAGGCGTTAGCGGTCAAATTGAAACAGTTACTGCCGATAATTATATTACAGACATTTTTTCCGAAGAGTTAACGGAAAAAGCAAAGGATTCAACAATGGAAAACGCTTTGATAACAGATAAGAATCAGCCCGTCATAATTGATGAAATCCAAAACAATACTACTGTAACAGAGGCAGAACTAACTTTTGTCACTGAAGCAGCGCAGAAAAAAGAAGCTCACTACGTTTTCCGCAGCAGCAAGCTGTTAAATCAGCATTATCAAGAGCATGGCATCGACATGGGCTTTTCCTCAGCGGAAGAATATGAAAAGGCGGCTGAGGCAGTGGTAAAAAATCCAAATTCACTCCATAAAATCGAAGCAGAGGACGGTGACGATGTTTATTATCTGGAAGCAACCAACGAATTTGTGATAGTGTCTACTGACGGATACATAAGAACTTACTTTAACCCCGATAGGGGAATAGATTATTATAACGGACAATAAATTCTTATACTAATAATCATTTGAATTGCGGATAAAATTCGTAATTCAATCATTCGGCGAAGCCGAATGGTTATTAATATTAAAGGCAGCTGTTGTAAGCTGCCTTTTTCATTAATTTTATTGCACAAAAGAACAATGCTAAATTAATGCGGAAAGAATATTTGAGACCTTTTCAAATCCCGCTTTATCTTCATTATCAAATCTTGCTGTTATAGGACTGTCCAGATCTATTACTCCAACGATTTTCTCATTTTTGACAATAGGAACCACCAGCTCCGATGACGTTGCGCTGTCACAGGCTATGTGGTTACAGTGAGTATGTACGTTTTCCACAAGCTGTGATTTTCTTTCTAAAACAGCCGTGCCGCACACTCCCTTGCCTATCGGTATTTTTGCCACGGCGGGCTTTCCTTGAAACGGACCTAAAACAAGCTCTTTGCCCTTCAGCAAATAAAACCCGGCCCAGTTAAGTCCCTCAAATTCCATCATAATAAGACCGGCTTCTTCTTCGTCAATTTTGCCGTCTTTA
>JAMPBF010000159.1 GCA_023666805.1 Bacillota bacterium | reverse complement strand
AACCTGAAAATCACCTCGCCGTTTTTTCGCAAGGGGTAATGCTCTCTCACCTTTACAAGCACATCGGCTAAAAATTCCCGCTTATCATCGTCGTTCAGCGTATCCAGATAAGGCTTTAGCCCTGTGCTTTTGTACCACTCGATAATGTCCTCGCAGGACTTCATTCGGTGGCAATAGACCGTTTCCCACATTTGAAAATCGCTTGATATTTCCGCCAAAATATCGTAATATTCCTCGGCGGTAAGGGTGTAAAAAATTCTCGGCTCGTTGATTTTTTTGCACCATTTCTCCGTCTTTATCAGCTCGTCTGTCAGCGTGTGGATAGGCTGCTTAAAGTTAAAGGGTATCTGCACTGCCATTTTGCCGCCCTCTTTTAAAATTCCCATAATTTTCGGCAGGAGAGCCTTATGGTCGGGAACCCACTGGATACAAGCGTTGGAGAAGGCTATGTCAAAATGCTGCCCAAGCCGCCAATCCTCGCTTGTTACATCAAGGAGCTTGAAGCTCAGATCGGGGTTGTCCGCTTTGGCTCTGTCTACCATATTTCGGGAGCTGTCCACGCCTAAGATTTTCGCCTTGGGGAAGCGGGTTTTCAGCACTGCCGTGCTGTTTCCCGGTCCGCAGCCTATGTCGATTATATCAACAGGATTTTCAAGGTCAATGCGGGCGGCTAAATCTATGGAGGGTTGGGTGCGCTCCTTTTTGAATTTTAAATATTGGGTGCTGTTCCAGTCGGGCATGAGGGTGCTCCTTTCAAGCTAATATTGACGGGATCGGGATATGCTCTTACTATTGTATCAGATTTGCCAAATTGCTGTCAAGCCTTAAAATCGAGGCAGAACAAAGTTTTGCCCGATTTTCGCATTTGGAGGAAAACCGACCAACGGAAGGTTTTTTGACAAGCTGAAATCCGAAAGCTTTACGTATCTTAAACAAAAACTATTGATTTTTAAAAATTTTCGGATATACTAATTATAAGGGAAGCGATTTTATGATTGTCAGATCTTATAATAATAACAATTAAAAAGTTATCGGCTTAGAAAAGGAGAGCAAATGAGAAAAATACTTGTTACCGGCGGCACTGTTTTCGTCAGCAGATACATTGCTCAGCACTTTGCTGCAAGGGGCGACGAGGTTTATGTTTTGAACCGCAACACTAAGCCTCAATCCGATGGCGTGCGGCTTATTGAGGGGGATAGGCACTGCCTTAACGATAAGCTTTTTCCTTATCGTTTTGATGCGGTGATCGACACCGGATACAGCGCTAACGATGTGGATTTGCTGCTGAAGGCTTTAAAAAGCTTCGGCGACTATGTTTTTATAAGCTCCAGCGCCGTTTACCCCGAGAGCTGCTCTCAGCCTTTTACCGAAGAAACCGAAACCGGCGAAAATAAGATTTGGGGCAAATACGGCACTGACAAGATCGAGGCGGAAAATGCTTTGATGAGCAAAAATCCCAATGCTTACATACTTCGTCCGCCCTATCTGTACGGGCAGATGAATAACGTTTACAGAGAGGCTTTCGTCTTTGACTGCGCCTTAACGGACAGGAAATTTTACTTGCCGCAAAAGGGTGAAATGAAGCTGCAATTTTTTCATATAGAGGATCTGTGCAGGTTTATCGATATTATTTTGGAGAAAAAGCCTGCGGAGCATATTTTCAATGTGGGAAACAAGGATTCCGTCACCGTTGAGGAATGGGTCAGGCTGTGCTATAAGGCCGCAGGCAAAAGTCCCGATTTTATCAATGTTTATGAGAATATAGATCAGAGAAAATATTTTAGCTTTTACGACTATGAATATTACCTCGACGTGTCAAAGCAATATGCGCTTATGAACAATGTGAAGCCTCTTGAAGAGGGTCTGCGGGAAGCTTTTGACTGGTATAAGAGCAACTCGGATAAGGTAATCAAAAAAGCTTATTTTGAATACATCGACGAAAATCTGAAGAAAAATAACAGATGAGCATTTCGAGGCAACTCCGAATTTTACTGTTTTGGGGGAAACCAATGAGAAAAGTACGAAGCATGATTTATTTGACGCTTTGCATTATGAGTTTATCAGCCTGTTCTGCAAGCTCTATTTCAGAAAAAATCTTTCTTGATGCTCTTGCGCCGGAATCCGAGCTGACAATAACCTCGTCCGACGCTCGGGTTTCCGACTTTCTCGAAAAAATGCAAGGATTTACAACATACTATGAAACAGATGAGTGTTACAATATAACGCCTGATTTCGTGGCTGACAATTCCGATTACTCTGTTTTTAAATTCAATGCTTCCACCGAGTCGTTTATCCTGTACGACGGCGAAGCTTACAGTATAGGCATATGCTTTGGAGGGTTAGGAATTACAAGTATGGCGCTTGCAGACTTGGATAAGGACGGAGCCTACGAATTGTATTATACCTTTTCATGGGGTTCGGGCTTACACCGTTCGCATGTCGGATATTTTGATCCTATAGACAAAGAAATACATGTGTTTGAAGACGATGCCTTATTAAATTCCGATATGATGCTGACTGTAAATAATTCAGGCGATTTATGCGTGAACAGTGCCGATCTCGATATGGACGACTTTGTTAATTTTACAATCAAGGCGCAGGATTTTATCGGTACGATTGATTTTGAAGAAAATCAAGCGGTGTTCAACAGAATTGGGAATACCGGGAGCAACAGATTGAGTTAATTTATGATTAAGCGGGCAGCTATCCGTGGTTGGAGAACTGCCCGTTCAGTCATTTTGCATTTTGGCGAGGGATTTTTATCTTAGGCTCTGCTGTCGTTATAGCGGCGGTTTCTGTGGTAATGATTATTTTCCCATTTTTGGGTATTCACTGTCCTCCGTTAATTTATCCGCATATATAAGCAATTTTGCTCTTTGCAAAGTGTCAAGACAACCTGCCTTTTCGTTAATCTCATTAAGCAGGTCATCTTGTTTAACGTTTGCTGAATTTTGCTCTTTATTAATCTGTTCCGAAAATCCCGATGTTATAATTCCTGTCGGTACGGCTACCATTCCAATACCCAAAAGTGCTATTATTGCGCTAAATATCTTTCCTCCGACCGTTATCGGATAAATATCGCCATATCCAACGGTCGTAAGTGTGGCTATCGACCACCATAAACCCGAAAAGGCATTTTGAAAAACATCGGGCTGTGCCTCATGCTCCAAATTGTATATAAGAACGGAAGACATAATCATCAAAACAAGTACGATCATAGTTGACGATATTAGTTGATGTGCTTTATTCTTAAAGACTGTTATTACCGTTGTTAAAGCGTGAGTATACCTATTGACTTTTATCAGCCGCAAAAGGCGGAATAATCTGAACGTCCTTAAAATCATCAAATTTACAGGGAACACAAACGGCAAGTAGAAAGGCAGCAATGATATTAAATCAATAAGCGCTTGGAAAGAAACAGCATATCGAAAACAAGCCCAGATCGGTTTGCGATCGGGATAAATAAAATTTGCAGTCCACAGCCTCAAAATGTATTCCGCCGAAAATATAACAACCGAAACCGTTTCTAAAATTGTCATAACGTTTTTAATAGAGTTTTTCAAAGTAAAAGTATCCGCAATTACCATTATGACATTCAAAACTATAAGGCAAATAAGAAATATATCGACTGCCTTGCTTGCTATATCGCCTTTTTGAGCGGTGTCTATGAGTTCGTAGACTCTTTTTTTAATTTTGCAATATGACATTTACTTAATCTGCTCCAATTTCTTGTTTAACCGCTCCAACCGCTTTTGCACATCGGGCAACCATTTGTTGTTGTGTGTTGTGTAATATTCCTCTGCTTGTTTCACGATTGAAATAGCTTTTTCGTAGTCCTTTTCTTGCTCATAAATTATAGCTAACATTTTAAAAGCTTCTATATGTAAGTCGTATTTTGTTGCTTCTAAGTATGTATTGCCTTTATCCCATTTATTGTAATGCTTTTTTCCAACAGCAGCAATTAGTTTCTTCTTTTCTTGCTCTCGTTGCCACGCAAATGCCACGTCCAATTTATACAATTCTGAAATATCTCTCAAGCACCAATCTATACACGCTTTAACATTTTCGGGGCTATCCTTTCGCCTTTTATAATAATAATCTTGTACCGCAGCATAGGCATAATGCTTGTCAACTTGATTTTGGGCATTGTTTACTTCGGCAAGCAATTCTTCAATGCTTACTTCTTTATCTTGTTCTGCTTCATCATTGCTTGGACTATCTACTTGAATGTTTGCAGCAACTTCGTAATTGACGCTCATGTTTGATGGCATTTTCTTTTTTGTCATCCCCAACTTTTCTAAAAACCCCATTAAATCACTCCCCGCTTTTAACAATCCATTACATAAACAAGCAACTTAGCTTGTTTCACAGACCCTAATTGCCCGAATATTCTCACCAACGCCTCAGCTTGTCCGCCAACGTCTGCATCTGTACACCTATGCGACTGTCTCTTACAACACTGTTGTTACTTATTTGTGAAATCACACAAACAAAAGGCTAAGCGCTTTTTTCAATGAAAAATCAAAAATATTATACAGCAGATTCGGGATTTTGTCAATTAAAAGGAGAACTAAAGTATTTAATCCATTCCGGCGCCTCGCTCCGGCTTGGGGAAAACACCTGACGGTTCCTTTTCAAGCCTCTTTTCCTCCGAAATTTAAATGCTTTGACTTTTTTGTCGGTTTGAGCCAATGTCAAAAATAATGAACTTATCCGAATTGCCTCTCATATCCGTTCGCTTTGCTCACTTCGTGCGGATCGACATATGGCAAGCGCCAAAAGTTTTTGCCGTTTGCAAAAGCTTAAAATTTTTCACCTCTATTTTGCCGCCGAGCGTATAAAAACAATGTCGAAAACTATTGCAAAAAAACGAAAAATGTGATATAGTTATAGTGACTGATTATGGTAATTATTAAACGGCAATAAACAGAAAAAGGAAGTGTATGTATGGAGAAAAAAAGAAAAAGCAGCGTTCTGCTGCAAATACGCTTGGGTGCGTCGGTCATCGGTATCATTGTTTCTCTTGCCGTGGGAATTGCATCATACCTGTCGGCAAGAAGCTGTATGCTGGAGGAAATACGTCAAAAGACGGTGGACACCGCTACCGTGGCGGCTTCCAAAATTGACGGAGATACCTTTGAAAACATCACTGCCGCAAACGGCGAGGACGAAGCGTTTATGAACGTGCACAGCGAGCTTTCCGACTTTTTGCAGGACAGCTCCGTCTCCTATATCTATACCCTGCGTCTTGTGGGCAACGACATGGAATTTGTGGTTGACTCCGACCCGGACGAACCCGGAGAATTGGGCGAGAGCTACGATGTGGAGCCGGAGGTCATCAACGCCTACAGAGCGGGAAAAGCCATGGCTTTGAAGGAGCCTTACGTTGACGAATGGGGAGAGCTGTACAGCGGCTACGCTCCCATTAAAAACAGCAGCGGTGAAACGGTGGGAATCGTGGCGGTGGACTGCTCCACCGATACCGTAAACGCCAAGCTGCAAACACTTCTGATCGCCATCGGGATCGTTTCCGTCGTGTGCGTTGTGGTAGCGGGATTTGGCGGTTATATTCTCGGACGCTCCTTTAATCAGCTTGCCGACGTCGCCAAGGACGCAAAACAGGTGGCATTGGGAAATCTTGATTTTACCTTTAAATACAGCAAAAACGATGAGATCGGCGAGGTTTGCCGCACCATCGAGAACAACAACCGAATAATGAAGGCTTACATATCCGATATTACGCAGCGCCTTGAGGAATTTAAAAAGGGCAACCTCGGCGCTCAGTACAATGTTACCTACATAGGCGGCTACGAGCCGATAAAGGTCACTCTTGACAGCAT
>JAMPBF010000158.1 GCA_023666805.1 Bacillota bacterium | reverse complement strand
TCAGCTTGGCGAAAAACCTCCCGTTGGTCGGTTTTCCGCCAAGCTGACGCCGTTTTTTGGGCAAAGCCCAAAAAACGAAAATCGGGCAGAGCCTTGCTCTGCCTCGATTTTAAGGCTTGATCACCATTTAGGGGGAAACCCTGATGGTTTCCCCCTAAGACCCCTTTCATTCCGAAATTTATAAGGTGTGGCTTTTTCGACAGACTGAGCGTCAGGCTTATGCCAAACGCTGTTTTTGTAACATTTTTATGCGAAGGCTTACGAAAGCTTGCCGCCGCAGTTTTTGCAGAATGCTGCGTCGCTTACGTTTTCCTGACCGCACTGAGGGCAGGTCTTGACCTGAGCGGCAGGCTGTTCGCTTTGCGCCGTTTGTACGGGCTCGGCGGTCTGTACGGGTTGAACGGGCTGTACGGGTGCAGCAGGCTGTACAGGCTGTACGGGCTGTACAGGTACGGCAGGCTGTTGAGGCTGAACAGGCTGCTGGGGATAAACGGGCTGTTGGGGAGCATATGCCTTGGGAGGAAGTGTCGCCAAGAAATATGTCCAAGCCAAATAAGCAAGATATGCTATTATCGCCATTTCGGCTATCAGGAAAATAAAGCCGATCACCGCACCTGCGGGAGCGGTGCCGCCCCATTTGCCGTATCTTGCAAAGGTTACGATAGTCATGATAAACTGCACCAGGTAGAAAACTGCGGTAACGGAAAGATCCACTGCTAAGGGTAGCACGTTCTTCTTGGATAAAGCCATAACGCTGAGTATAAGTGAGATAATGGGGAAAATAATACTGCCGCCGTTTAAGCAAAGGGAAAGTATGGAGAATACCACCATAACCGCAATAGCGCCGTAAGCAATATAGTCGGAGAAATTTCTGAGAGAATTTAAGATCGGATTGGTCGCCAAAAATGCCGAAATACCGTCTCCCAATTTGTCAATGGCGTCCTTTTTCTGTTTTTTTGCAATTGCGGGGTCAACATAGGGCTTGGGAGGCGCATAGTACTGCTGCTGAGGATAGGGCTGTTGGGGCTGCTGGGGCATTTGCTGAGGCTGTTGAGGCTGTTGAGGCTGCTGTGGCTGCTGAGGCTGTTGTGGATACTGATTATTCATAATAAATTCCTTTCCGCAAATGAAAATTACGTATTTTATTAATTATACTATTTTATCATCGATTTGTCAACCGAAATCGGGACAAAACGTTGCGGCCGAAGCTTTATTGTTCTTTCGATGGACTTACCGATTTTTCCGCTTGCCCGACTGTCGGAACACGCCGCCGAAGCCTTGAAATATGCGCATATTCCTGCGGCTTTATTGCTCGTCTTTCCACAGCCGTTTTGCGCATAAATCTTCAAAAGTCGTTGCGGTATGTGAAAATATTAAAAAAAGACTTAACATTTACAAAAAAATGTGCTATACTTAATATGTGTAGTTATGTTTTCCTGCTCCGCAAAGCGGAGCGGCGAAGAAATTCTCAGCTTGTCCGCA
This sequence comes from Bacillota bacterium, assembly GCA_023666805.1. Taxonomy (GTDB): domain Bacteria; phylum Bacillota; class Clostridia; order Oscillospirales; family Ruminococcaceae; genus Ruminiclostridium_E. The sequence continues at coordinate 4,384 of JAMPBF010000158.1, read as the reverse complement.
CCCGGAGACAGGCGGAGCGGCTTGCCAAAGGCGGCTCGCTTTACCGTGCGGACCGTTCCCGAAAAGGTGAATTATGAACAAGGATAAAAAAGTAAAATACGTAAAAATAGACGAGGATTATGAAAGAGAAAATCCCCGTCCTACAGCCGCAGGAAGGAAAAAGGCCAAAAAGTCCCCTAAAATAACGGTAGCCACAGTTATAGGCAAAACCGTGGGCGTTATAGGCACCACCATTGCCGCTATGATTTTGGTGATAATTATCGCACTGTGCATAACGGTAACGGGCTTGGCTCTTTATGTCACCCAATTTGCGGAAAGCGACTTTGATGTGAATTTGGACGATGCGGAGCTTAGCTCCTCCACGTTTATTTACGCTTACGATGCCGACGGCAGCGAGATTCAGCTGAAGCAGCTCAGCACCGACGAAAACCGAGTGCTTATAAAGCTTGACGATCTTCCCCAGCATGTTATCGACGCCTTTGTATCGGTGGAGGACAACCGCTTTTTCGAGCACGAGGGCGTAGACTGGAAAAGAACCGTGGCTCTTATGGTAAAATCCGTTTTTTCCGACAACAGCCAAGGCGGTTCTACCGTGACGCAGCAGCTGGTGAGGGACGTTACGGGAGACAAGGAGGTTTCCTACGGCAGAAAGCTCCGAGAGATATTCCGCGCCCTTGAAATGGAGAAGAAGTACTCCAAAAAGGACATTTTGGAAAGCTATCTGAACCGTATCCCCTTAGGCGGAACCACCTACGGTATCGCTTCCGCCTCCATAAGATATTTCGACAAAAGCCCCGATCAGCTCACTATAGCCGAGGCGGCTCTTTTGGCGGGGATCGTCCGTTCTCCCGGCAGAAACCCCTATGCGGACGCAGAGTGGTCGAGAGACAGAGAGATCTACGGGCTTGACTGTATGCTGAAGTACGGCTATATCACCAGCCGAGAGTATGAGCAGGCGCTGAATGAGAAGATAAGGTTCAAGCTGCCGATAAAGGGCGACTACTTCGGCTATGTTGACGAAAGATACAACGAATACTACGGCGTGCAGGACGAAAACAGCGACGACAGCGATCTTTACTACGAAAATTCCACTTGGGAGGAGTTGGGCGTAAGCACCGACAATTCTTACACTCCCTACAAGTGGAACGGAGACTATGAGGTCAGCCAGAACTGGTATGTGGACGCTGCCATAGAGCAGATAATCGCCGATCTGGCAGAGCTTAAGGGCGTGACTACGGACGCCGCCCGCACCCTTTTCTACAAGGGAGGCTTTAAGGCGTATTTGAATATGGATATGGAAATGCAGGACAAGCTGGAGGAAATGTTTGCCGACCCCCTTACCTGCCTCCAATGGTATGACGAAGAGGTAGTCATAGATCTGCCGGAAACGGCGGAAAACGAGATCGACATACGGAAAAGAGATCTTATTCAAGGCTCCTTCGTGATCACCAACTACAGCGGCTCCGTGCTGGCGCTGGTGGGAGGACTTGGGGAAAAGGAGGGCAACGGCTGCTTTAACCGTGCCACCCAAGACCCTCAGATCATAGGCTCTACCATTAAGCCCTTGGCGGTATACTCCCCTGCCATTGAAAACAACATCGTCACCTATTCCACTCTTGCCAAGGATCAATCGGGCAAGATCCCCGCAGAGGCGTTGGGAACGGAAGCCACCAGCGGATACGATCCCGAGGACAATACCGTCCGCTGGCCTCACAACTATCAGGAGGAGGGCTTCGGCTCGGAGCAGTATGTGCCTATATGGTACGCCGTTCAAAAGTCGATGAACACCATTGCGGTAAATACCTTAAGCAAGGTGGGACTTCAAACCGCATTCACTCAGCTTTCCGATAAGCTTCATTTCACCCTCGATCCCGTAAACGATATGGCGTATTCGCCTCTCGCTTTGGGCTCTATCACCGAGGGCGTTACCCTGACGCAGCTGGCGGCGGCTTATTCCATGATAGGCAACGGCGGTCTTTACTATCACCCCTACCTGTATTCCAAGGTGGTGGACAGCGAGGGCAGGATAGTTCTTTCACAAAACGTAATGGGAGAGAGGGTCATCTCCTCCGACACCGCCTATATCGTAAACCGCATGATGCGTCAGGTGGTTATCGATTCCACAGGCTCGGGACGCCATGCCCAGCTTGAAAATATCGAGGTGGTGGGAAAAACGGGTACGGCAAACGACGAATCCACCCTGTCCTTTGTGGGACTTACGCCGAATTACGTCGCCTGCTACCGTATAAGCCGAGACAATCACAAGCCTATTTACAAAAACAGCGGCTGGCAGACCGTACCGCTGGTATGGGGCAACATAATGAAGGAGATCACGGCGGGAGAGCCGAATCAAAGCTTCACCAAGGACAGCAACGTTAAGGAGCTTAACTACTGCACCGAAACGGGACTTATTGCAGGCTCCAAGTGCGAGGATACCAGAGTGGGCTATTACCGCACCTCCAACATTCCCTCCGTATGCGACGGCGACCACGAAACCTACAGAGCTGAAAGAGACGAAAACGACGAGATCCCGTTCTACGGCTGATTCTTATAATATAAATTAAGGAAAAAAATATGTATAAGCTTACCGCTCCATGCCTTTTCGGCTTGGAAAAGACCCTGTCCTTTGAGATAAAGCGGGCAGGCGGAACAAATATCACGATGAAGGACGGGAGAGCCTTTTTTGACGGAGATCAGCGGGTCGTCGCCAAAATGAACATCACCTCCTCGGTGGCTGAGCGGGTGGAGATCGTTTTGGGAGAGTTTAAGGCAGACAGCTTTGACGGGGTCTTCGAGGGGGCGAAAAACGCTCCCATAGAGGAATTTGCGGGAAGAAACGACGCCTTTCCCGTAGCAAAGGGTCATTCCCTCAATTCAAAAATAACCAGCATACCCGCTTTGCAAAGAACGGTTAAAAAAGCCTTGGTTTGGCGTATGAGCCGAAAATACAAGCTTAATACTCTTCCCGAGACGGGAACGGTGTATCCCGTGCGCTTTCTGCTGCAAAAGGATATAATGCTTCTCACCTTGGACACCACGGGAAGCAGCCTGCACAAGAGAGGCTACCGCAGCATGTCGGGCGAAGCGCCCATAAGGGAGACCTTGGCGGCGGGGATAGCGGACATAGCGCATCTCAGAGCGGGGGACGCCGTGTGCGATCCCTTTTGCGGCAGCGGTACTATATTGATAGAAGCGGCAATGAAAATGCTGAATATCGCCCCCGGGCTTAACCGCAGCTTTTCCGCTTCCGAGTGGGGCTGCTTTGACAAAAGCGTTTGGGAGCAGGAGCTTACGGCGGCAAGGGAGCGCATAAGACCCGCCGACGTCAAGCTTTACGGCTTTGATATAGATAAGGACGCAGTGGATCTGGCTCGGAAAAACGCTTGGAAGGCGGGGGTGGACAAGTATATCACCCTTGAACGGCGGGATATAGCCGATTTTTCCTACCCCGAGATCCCCTGTAAAATAATCACCAACCCTCCCTACGCTCAGCGAATGCTCACCGAGGAGCAGGTGACGGAAATTTATCTGACCATGGGAAAAAAACTGCTGCCCCTTAAGGACAGCAGTCTGTACGTAATAACCTCAAGAGAGGATTTTCCCGAGCTGTTGGGAAAAAAGGCGGACAAGGACAGGAAGCTTTACAACGGTATGCTCAAATGCAGGCTTTACAGCTATTTCGGGGAAAAAAGAGCTAACTGAATCTCGCCTTCAGCCACTCGAAGATCGCAAAGCGCAGCTCAAAGGGTCCGTCGCCTTCGATTTGCTTGGAGACCCGGGCGGAAACGGCATCGGGCAGCAGATCGCCCGCCGTGTTTTCGTATTTTTCCGCAGCGCCGAGGCATAGGGGAGGAAACATTACGCACCACCAGTTATGCCCCTCTCCCTCTCCGATAACTATCCTTAAAGCGTCATAATTTCCTGCCGGCACCGTTAGGCTGCCGTATCGGCGGGTGGTAAAGTAGGTGTTTTCCACCGAGACCTTAACGGTTTGATCGCAGCCCTTTTCCTCCACAAATTCCTGCGACCTTCGGGCTATCAGGCTCAGGTTTTCCTCGGCGGCGGTCTTCGCCTCCTCGGCTGTGGTGCAGCCCTGGAATACGTCGTCAAGATCCTGCAAAAGATAGTCTTTCAGCTCGTATTTCAGCTGCTGATCCTCTTGTGTATCGGAATTTGCCAGTATGTGCAGGCGGAAAAGCTTGTCTGGCATACCGTCACATTCTGCGGCAAAGGCGGAAAAGCTGCTTAGAAGAATTGCCGCCGCCGTTCCAGCCAGCATCGATATTGTCATGATGTGTTCTTTTAATAGAATTTTCATTTTTTCCTCCCCAAAGAGCCGAATTTTTGTCAATTTTTAAGAAATTTGCAAATTTTACAAATTTTT